>CAITEM010000577.1 GCA_903891395.1 uncultured Hyphomicrobiales bacterium
CGTCAATATCGGACAGCAGCACAAGCAGGTCGGCGCTGGTCATGGTGGCGACGCGGGCGGCGAGCCGGTCGTTGTCGCCGTAGCGGATTTCCGTAGTGGCGACAGTATCGTTCTCGTTGATCACCGGCACCGAGCGCCATTACAGCAGCTTTTAGACGGTCGAGCGCGCGTTGAGATAGCGGCGGCGTTCTTCCGTGTCGCCGAGCGTCAACAGCACCTGGCCGGCGGCGATAGCGTGGGCGCCGAGCGACTCCGACCACGACCGCGCCAGCGCGATCTGGCCGATGGCGGCGGCGGCCTGCGCTTCCTCGAGCTTGAGCGCGCCGGACGGCAGCTTCATTACCGCGCGCGCCAAAGCGATGGCGCCCGACGACACCACCAGGATGTCGCGTTTGTCTTTATGGAGCGCGGCGATATCGGTGGCGAGCGTCGCCAGCCATTCGCGCTTCAGCCCGCCGGCCAACTGGTCGACGAGCAGCGACGAGCCGACCTTGACGACGATGCGGCGGAAGGAGGTGAGGGTAGGGATGCTCGTGGCAGACATGAAAAACCCGGCGTTCGATGCGCCGGGTGTGTAGCACGGGTTTGACGAAGCGTCAGGGCCGGTGAGGCGTCGCTTGCTTGGCCGCGCGGCGGCGATCTTCGCGGGCATCCTGCCACAGCGCCAGCGGGAGGGTGATAAGCGCGGCGCCGACAATAATTACTGGTGCAAGCAGAGCTGCAATCTCGATGGTCATTCCTGAAGTCTCCCCAGGAAGCTTCGTGCAACCCAATGTAAGAACAGTCCACCACCAACGCAACCAAGCGTCATTGGCGCGATATAAGGCGCGCCAATGTGAAGTTCGGAAATGCCGTAAACCATTGCGGCGAGTGGTGCGATCCCGCCGGCCGCGATGAGCGCCGTTGCAAGCGTATTCAACCAAGTCGCGGTCAGCTTCGTGCGTTCGTTGTGGATCAAACTCACAGGTCACTCCGACCCTATGCAATCATAACTAGAACATATCAAGAACATGGCGTCAAGCTCCGTACTAATTTCGGCATTGCCCACGCGCATTTCGATACCTTGTTCCGTGCCTGCCGTTGCCCGTAGAACCTCTTCCAACAACAAACGCCTTCGGGGAGAGAGTTTTGGCTGACGCGCACCATTCTTCCGAGCATGCCGACTGGCCCGACCGCATCCACGCCGTGTTTAAGAAATACAACGTGCGCCAGCTCGGTCACGTGCCGGACACCGGCCACACGCGGCTGATCGCGCTGTGCGCGCAGGACAACGAGATCAAGGACGTCGTCTTGACCAGCGAGGCCGAAGGGCCAGGCCTAGTGCTCGGCGCGACGCTCGGCGGCGAACGTGCCGCGC
This sequence comes from uncultured Hyphomicrobiales bacterium, assembly GCA_903891395.1. GTDB lineage: Bacteria > Pseudomonadota > Alphaproteobacteria > Rhizobiales > Xanthobacteraceae > Pseudolabrys. The sequence goes on from CAITEM010000577.1 coordinate 1,358, forward strand.
TGCTGATGCAGTCGAGCGGCGTCGGCAACTGCATCAACACGTTTTCGGTGCTGCAGAATTGCGCGGCGCCGGTCGTGCTGATCGTCACCATGCGCGGCGAGTTCAACGACTTCAATCCGTGGCAGCGGCCGATGGGCAAGATCACCGAAGAGACGCTCAAGCTGTGCGGCTTCCACGTTTATCGTGTCGACGAGGAGAAGGACGTAGAGCCTGTCGCGGCCGCCGCCTGCGACATGGCCTATAACGGCAATTTCCAGGTCGCGATTCTGTTGTCGCAGCGCATGATCAACCGCATGCCGGGAGCACACTGATGCTGGACCGCCGCGAATTCGTCGCCCGCCTGTTGAAAGACCGCGGCGACTTGATGGTGCTGACCGGCCTCGGCACTGCGACCTTCGATGTCGCCTCGCAAGGCGACAACCCGTTGAACTTCTATATCTGGAGCGGCATGGGCTGCACCGCGATGGTGGGCCTGGGATTGGCGCTGGCGCGGCCGGATCGCCGTGTCGTGGTCATCACCGGTGACGGCGATGTGCTGATGGCGCTCGGCAGCCTCGCCACCATTGGCGCCAAGCAGCCGAAGAATCTTTCCATCGTGTGCATCGACAATGCTGTCTATGCCGCCACCGGCATGCAGCCGACCGCGACCGGCGCCGGTTGCGATCTCGCCGCTACGGCGCGTGCCTGCGGTTTCAAACAGGTGATGGCGCCGACGGATATTGCCGAGGCCGACACGCTGCGGCCGCTGCTGCACAGCGGGCCAGGGCCGCTGTTCATCCACGCGCGCGTCAGCAACGCGAAGCACGAGCGCGTTATTCCGACGCGCGATGGCTACGGGATGAAGCACCGCTTCCTGGAGGCGTCGGGATTGAAGGCGATGTTTTAATCCCTCCCCCGCAGGGGGAGGGTGGCGACGTCAGCGAGCCGGGTGGGGTTTGGCGTAAAGTAGCGCGATGATCTCACCCCGGCGCTGCGCGCCGACCCTCCCCTTTCAGGGGAGGGATAAGAAAGATCAATCCACCGCCTTGGCGCCGGAGAACTTGATCACCTTGCCCCACTTGTCGATTTCGCCCGCGACGTAAGTGCCGAAATTCGCCGGCGTGCCGGTGAACACCGTGCCGCCGAGATCGGCCAGCCGCGCTTTCAGCTTGGGATCGGCCAGCACGGCGTTGATGTCGGCGTTCAGCTTGTCGACGATCTCGGGCGGCGTGCCTTTCGGCGCGGCGATGCCGTGAAACGAATCTGCCGCGAAGCCGGGAATGAATTCGGCCATCGCCGGCACGTCGGGCAAAGCTTCGTTGCGTGTCGTGCTGGTCACCGCCAGCGCGCGGATTTTGCCGGCGCGGATATTGGCGATCGCCGCCGGCAGCGTGTCGAACAGCACCTGGACGCGGCCGCCGAGCAGGTCGGTGGTCGCCGGCGCGACGCCGCGATAGGGCACGTGCACCATGTCGACGCTGGCCATCATCTTGAACAGTTCGCCGCTGACATGCGGCGACGAGCCGACGCCGCCGGAGGCCATGCTGATCTTGCCGGGATTGGCCTTGGCGTAGGCGATGAACTCGGGAATCGTTTTCGCCGGCACGTCGATATTGATGTCCATGACGTTGGGCACCACGTCGATGCTTGCGACCTGGGCGAAGTCGCGCAGGTAATCGAATTTCAGATTGGAATAGAGTGTGGCGTTGATGGCGTTGGCGACGGTGACCGAGAGCAGCGTGTAACCGTCGGGGTCGGCGCGGGCGACGGTTTCGGCGGCGATGTTGCTGCCGGCGCCGGGCTTGTTCTCGACCAGGAA
>CAITEM010000578.1 GCA_903891395.1 uncultured Hyphomicrobiales bacterium
GCACGAACTCAACGAGATCAAAGAGCAGTTCGCGACGGCACGCCGCACCGTGATCGCCGAAGCGGTCGGCGACATGGAGGACGAAGACCTGATCCAGCGCGAGGATATGGTCGTCACCGTCTCGCACCTCGGCTACATCAAGCGCGTGCCGCTCTCGACCTATCGCGCGCAGAAGCGCGGCGGCAAAGGCCGTTCCGGCATGCAGACGCGCGAGGAAGATTTCGTCTCGCGGCTGTTCGTGGCCAACACGCATACGCCGGTGCTGTTCTTCTCGTCGGCCGGCAAGGTCTACAAGGAAAAGGTCTGGCGGCTGCCGCTGGCGGCGCCGCAGGCGCGCGGCAAGGCGCTGATCAACATTCTGCCGCTCGAGGCGGGCGAGAACATCACCAGCATCATGCCGCTGCCCGAGGACGAGTCGAGCTGGGCCAATCTCGACGTCATGTTCGCCTCGACCAAGGGCACGGTCCGCCGCAACAAGCTGTCCGACTTCGTCGAGGTGCGCCGCTCCGGCATCATCGCGATGAAGCTGCCGGAAGGCGAGGGCATCCTCAGCGTCCAGATCTGCACCGAGGCCGACGACGTGCTGCTGACCTCGTCGGGCGGGCAGTGCATCCGCTTCGCGGTGCCGGAGGTGCGCGTGTTCACCGGCCGCACCTCGATGGGCGTGCGCGGCATCGCGCTCGACAATGACGACCGGCTGATCTCGATGTCGATTTTGCGCCACATCGAAGCGTCGTCGGAAGAACGCGCGGCCTATCTCAAACGCGCCAATGCGGTGCGCCGGGGCGGCGCCGAGGAAGAAACGCCGGTGGCGGACGCCGAAGAGACCGTCACCGCGATCGAACTCGGCGAACAGCGTTACGTCGAGTTGTCGGCGGCCGAGCAGTTCGTGCTGACCTTGTCGGAGCGCGGCTACGGCAAGCGCACGTCGTCATACGAGTACCGGATTACCGGCCGCGGCGGCAAAGGTATCGTCGCCATGGACATCTGGGAAAAGAAGAACGGCGAATTCACGCTCAAGCCGAAGATCGGCCGCCTGGTCGCCTCGTTCCCGATCGAGGAAGACGACCAGGTCATGCTGGTCACCGACGCCGGCAAGCTGATCCGCACCGGGGTGGCCGGCATCCGCATCGCCGGGCGCTCGACGCAGGGCGTCATCGTGCTCAACACCGCCGACGACGAGAAGGTGGTGTCGGTCGAACGGCTCAGCGAAGAGGCCGACGCGGAGTAAACAACGAATGTCATTCCGGGTTCGCGGTCCTACGGTCGCGCCCTGGAATGACGGGGGGCGACATGAACCTCGAACTGTTCTCCGCGTTCCTTCTGCTTACCGCGATCCTGGTTCTCACGCCGGGTCCGATCGTCACACTGGTGATTGCGACCGGCGCGACGCGCGGCGCGCGGGCCGGATTGATCACCGTGGCAGGTTCAACGCTCGGCAATGCGCTGCTGATCTCCGGGATCGCTCTTGGCCTGAGTCTCGTCATCCAGCACGCAGCGATTATCTTCGAATGGCTGCGCTGGATCGGCGTCCAGGCGTGGCGGCAGGGCGGCAGAGAGACCGCAGTCGTTGCGCCGCGCGGCCACGTCTATTTCAGGCGCGGGTTTCTGGCGGCGATCACCAATCCGAAAACCATCGCCTTCTTCACGGCGTTCCTGCCGCAGTTCATCGATCCAAGCCTGCCGGCCGGTCATCAGCTTGTGGTGATGTGCGCTGTGGCCATCACGATGGCGTCGCTCACCGATTGCGGTTGGGCGTTCGTGGCCAGTGCCGGACGTAGTCTGTTCCTGCGCAACGCCAGCGCCAAATGGCTCGGCCGTGTGTCCGGCCTGGCGCTGATCGGCGGCGGCGTCTGGCTGTCGCTGGCACGACGGCCGGGCTAGCGGGCATCTCTTCTTACGGTCGGGCAGCGTCCGAAAGCCCGAAGCTGTCCTCGAGCAGATTGAAGCCGGTGATCTCGCCATTCGAAACGGTGAGGATCAGCGCAAAGGCCGACTCGAAGATTTTGCCGGTCGCCTTGATCCTCGACGCGAGTTCGCCGACCACGACGGCGCGGTCGTCGCTCGCCAGAATCTCGTGAACGTCGAAGCGGACCCGTTCGATCAGACGCCGCGTGTCGCGGATGAAGTCGGCAACGGCGTCTCGCCCCGTTCGCTGGCCGAGCCACGGCAACAGGCCGGCTTCGCCGGCGATCTCGAAGCGAACGTCGGCACTGCACAGTCCCGCGATCTCGCCGGCGTCGGCGCCACGGCCCATGGCTGCGAGCAGTTGTTCGGCGATGCGTCGGTTTTGTTCTTGGCTCATGTTATTTATTCCGCCTTCAAATCGAGTTTGGCCACGATCGGTGTCCACTTCTTGGTTTCCGCGGCCATGTGATCGGCGAGCTGTTGCGGCGTGCCGCCGCGCGGCTCGGCGCCGAGCTTGGCGAGCACGCCCTTCATCGGTTCGTTGCGCATCGCCTCGTTGGTGGCGGCGTTGAGTTTGGCGACGATCTCCGGCGGCGTGCCTTTCGGCGCCAGCAGAGCAGTCCAGGCGCCGCTGGTGACGGCCGGGAAGCCGACTTCAGGCATCGCCGGCACGTCCGGCAATTCCGGTGAGCGCTTCGGCCCGACGACGGCGAGCGCGCGCACCTTGCCCTCGCGGATCAACTGCAGCGAGGTGCTGACGGTGTCGAAGGTCATCTGCACTTCGCCCGCCATCACGGCGGTGAGCGAGGGGCCACCGCCTTTGTAGGGAACGTGCTGGATGTTGGCACCGCTCAGCGTCTTGAACAGTTCGGCGTTGAGATGCGGCAGTGTGCCGGCGCCGCCGGTCGAATAGTTCAGCTTGCCGGGATTGGCCTTGGCCGCGGCCACCAGTTCGGCGACGGAATTCGCCGGGAACTGCGCGTTGACCACCAGGACCTGCGGCGTCTCGGCGATCAGCGCCACGGCGGCAAAGCTCGACGCGTCGTAGCCTGCGGTCTTGTAGATCAGCGGGCTCATGATCAGGCCGCTGGAGGCCGACACCATCAGCGTGTAGCCGTCGGGATCGGCTTGCGCGGCCTGGCGCGAGCCGATGGTGTTGCCGGCGCCGGGGCGGTTTTCGACAAACACCGGCTGGCCCAGCATCGCGGGCAGGGCGTTGGCCAGCAGACGCGCCATCACGTCGACCGGGCCGCCGGGCGGCGTCGGTACGATGATCCTGATCGGGCGTGACGGGTAAGTTTCGGCGAAAGCCGCTGCGGCCCACAGCAAGGCTGCGGCCGCAAAAAAGACCCGGCGCATCGTCTCTCCCTGAGGGGATCTAACGTCCCTTGGGTCAGAGCCTAGCGCGCGGGCCTTCGCCGCGTAAACCTAGCGGTTCAGATTGTCGGTGGTGACCAAACGGATGCGCGGGTTGCCGACTTCGGTGCCGACGCAGTTCAAATAGGGCCAGGCGTTCTGGGTGCAGGCCTTCAGCGTGGCTTCGGCCGGCTTCGACAGCGGGCCGGCATCGACCGGCGCGCCCGGCAGAATGAAGGTGATAAAGCCGGCGATGGCGGCGGCGAAGAGAACGGCGGAAATCGTTTTGATCATGGCAGTCCCCAATCCTTGAAGGCTCGACTCTTGGTCGGGCCCGCCAGGCGAAAGGTTCAAACGTGTCGCAGAGGGTTCGCGCCGTTAACCCGCCACCGGCGAAAAGGTTCAGGGGCAAAAAGACTAAGGCCTCAGGGCGACCTTGCCGGGCGCAAAACGGCGGGTTAGACCCCATTTCATGCCGCGAACCGCCCTTTATGCGGGGTCTTTTGACCCGGTCACCAACGGCCACCTCGATGTGGTCCGCCATGCCGTGGGCCTGGCCGACAAATTGGTGCTGGCGATCGGGGTCCATCCCGGCAAGGCGCCGCTGTTTACCGCCGACGAGCGGCTGGCGATGCTGCTGGATACCTGCGGGCCGCTGGCCAAGGCCGCGAACTGCGAGCTGGCCTGCGTCACCTTTTCAGGGCTGGTGATAGAGGAGGCCAAGCGCCAGGGCGCCGCCATGCTGATCCGGGGCCTGCGCGACGGCACCGACCTCGATTACGAAATGCAGATGGCCGGCATGAACGACGTCATGGCGCCGGGCGTTCAGACGGTATTCCTGCCGGCGTCGCCGCTGGTGCGCCCGATCACCGCCACATTGGTGCGCCAGATCGCCGCGATGGGCGGCGACGTTTCCGCCTTCGTGCCGGCTTCGGTCGCCGCGCTGTTGAAGAAGAAATTCAAGAACTAGTTTTTTGGGAGATCCAATGATCCGCATTCTGGCTTTCGCGCTGGCGCTCGTCTGCGCCGCACCCGCCTTCGCACAGGCGCCGTCCGACCCGCAAAACACGGTCTATCTCGAGACCAAGAACGGCCGCATCGTCATCAAATTGCGTAACGACCTGGCGCCGGCGCATGCCGCGCGCATCAAGCAACTGACGCGCGAAGGCTTTTACAACAACGTGCCGTTCCACCGCGTCATCCCGGGCTTCATGGCGCAGACCGGCGACGGGCAGAACGGCGACGGCACCGGCGGTTCGAAATATCCGCCGCTCAAGGCTGAGTTCTCGCAGGTGCCGTTCACGCGCGGCATCGTCGGCATGGCGCGCACGTCGGACCCGAACTCGGCCAATTCGCAGTTCTTCATCATGTACGGCGACGCGCCGAGCCTGAACAACCAGTACACCGTGATCGGGCAGGTGGTGTCCGGCATGGACGTCGTCGACAAGATCAAGAAGGGTTCGGCCGGCAATAACGGCGCGGTCGTCGATCCCGACAAGATCGTGAAGATGACGGTCGCCGCCGAC
>CAITEM010000579.1 GCA_903891395.1 uncultured Hyphomicrobiales bacterium
CCGCATGGACGAGGTCATCGCTCGCGCTCTCGTGCGCAAGCCCGAGGCGATCGTCTGGGACGAGGAGAGCGCGAAGATGGCGGCGGCTGCCGCCACGGCGGGCGAACCCGTCATCGAGGACGAAGGCGGCCTGACCGCGCATTAAGCGGCCGAGGCAGACCACGAAACAGAAACGGCGCCCCGCAAGGGCGCCGTTTTCTTTTGTGCCGAGGTCGTATTTGAAAGCCCGTCTTCGCCTTCGGCTACGACGGGCAACCTTCGCGATCAAGGCTGGCTTGCCAACCGAAGCGCCGAAAAGGCGCGAAGGTTGGTAGGCGATGACGGACTCGAACCGCCGACATCCTCCGTGTAAAGGAGGCGCTCTACCAACTGAGCTAATCGCCCGTACCAGATATGCGGCCGGTATATCGCTTCAACATAGGCCCGGCGCAAGCGCAAGCCTTCACATAACAAGCCTTCACATAACGAGCCTTCACATAAAACGAAAACGGCAGGCGAGGGGCGCTACCGCCCCAGGCCTGCCGCTGATCCCCGGAGGGTGCGGTCTGCTTAGACCGACTCTTTGAGTTCCTTGGACGCCCGGAAGGCGACCTTCTTGGAAGCCTTGATCTGGATCGCTTCGCCCGTTGCCGGGTTGCGGCCCATGCGCGCGGCGCGCTTGCGCACCTGAAGGATACCGAGTCCGCCGATGCGGATACGCTCGCCCTTCTTCAAGTGCTTGACGATATTACCGACGAAATCGCCGAGCACGGCTTCCGCCTGCTTCTTCGACATCTCGTGCGTTTCCGCGAGCGCGGCGGCGAGATGCTTCAACGTGACAGTCGCGGGTGTCGGGGCTTTTCCTGGAGCCGTAGCCATTTGGGGACCCTCCTCATGAATCCGGGTTTGGCGAAGCGCCAAACACATGCCCGCATAGACGATTCGGGGGCACTCTGACCATCGATTCTATCGGTAAATAAGGCTTTTTCGCATTTTCGGCTGGCCCTGCGCGTTTGCCTTGACTTGGGGAGGGGCGGCCTATACTTCGAGCCATCGCCCGCGGGGGCGTAGCTCAGTTGGTTAGAGCGCTGCCCTGTCACGGCAGAGGTCGCGGGTTCGAGTCCCGTCGCTCCCGCCATTTTATCAATGACTTAGCTGCCGTTTCGCGCCGCACAACCAGGCCCCTTTGGGCAGGAAACCGGGCCGTGACCAGCGTCAATTCCCCCGCCGATCCAGCCGTAAAAGCCCTGTTTTTCGACGTCTTCGGAACTCTGGTGGACTGGCGCACGTCGATTGCGCGGGAGGCCGAAGCCATCCTTCATCCACAGGGCATTCGGCTCGACTGGGCCGGTTTCGCCGATGCCTGGCGGGCCGAGTACCAGCCGGGCATGGAGGAAGTGCGTTCGGGGCGAATCCCCTTCAGCAAGCTCGACGTGCTGCACCGTCACAACCTCGAACGCTTCCTGCCTCGTCTCGGCGTGAACGGGCTATCGGAGGAAACGCTGCACGCGCTGACGTTGGCCTGGCACCGGCTCGACGCCTGGCCGGAAGTGCCGACGGCGCTGGCGCGGCTCAAGACCCAATTCATCATCGCGCCGGCGTCGAACGGCAACATCTCGCTGATGGTCGATCTCGCCCGCCGTAACAATTTTCCGTGGGACGCCATCCTCGGCGCCGAGGTGGCCCGCGACTTCAAGCCAAAGCCCGGCGTCTATCTCAGCGCCTGCGCCGCGCTCGATCTTGTGCCCGCGCAATGCATGATGGTGGCGGCACATTCGAACGATCTGCAAGCTGCCGCGGCGTGCGGCCTGCGCACGGCGCACATCGCGCGGCCCGACGAGCACGGCACTGGTACCGGCGAGCGCGCACCGACGGTGCCGGTCGATTATGCGGCGGAGAATTTGGCGGCGCTGGCCGACAGGCTCGCGGTCTAGGGCGCCGATTCAATTTTCAACAGCCGGCCTGGTTCATCGCTCGTATTCTTTGCAGTCTCGGGCAGGCTGACAGCTAGCCCTTATAAACCGGCTCCGGCTGCGTGAAGAAGCTCGCCAGGATATGATAGACCATCATGTAGTTCTTCTGCTGGAAGCTGGCGTGCGAGATGCCCGCCATCACCGCAAACTGCTTGTCGGGGTTGGGCAGCCGCTTGAAGAACCCGGTGAGGTCCTCCATGGAGGCAATGCCGTCCCACTGGCCGCGCATGATGATC
>CAITEM010000580.1 GCA_903891395.1 uncultured Hyphomicrobiales bacterium
GATGTCCTTCAGCACTTGTTCTGCGGGCGCTTTGCCCGGTCCGGATTTCTGTTTCATCTTCGCTCCTTACGACTACGATGAACCAGAAATCCTCCCTCCGTGAAGTCCCTCGATTTGTCTCAGGGGTGCTGACGGGGAACAGGCATCTACCGGTTCTGGCTAAACACCGACGTCCGCCGTTATTTGTGGGCCAACACCGAGGTCGCCGGCGAGACGCTGGAATACACCGGCACGCCGCTGGAGCTGCTGCTCGGCTTCCTGGTCGCGGTCGCCATCCTCATTCCGGTCTATGCCGGGTTCTTCCTGGCGGCGCTCGGGCTCGGCACCGTCGGACAAATGTCCGGACTTGGCGCGTTCCTGGCGCTCGGGGTGCTCGGCCAATATGCAGTCTATCGCGCCCGCCGCTACCGGCTGACACGCACGATCTATCGCGGCTTGCGGTTTTACCAGGACGGCTCGGCCTGGGGCTACGCCGCCCGCGCCAGCCTGTGGTGGATCGCAACCGGACTGACGCTGGGCCTCGCCTATCCGTTCCAGCTCGCCAGCCTGGAGCGCTACAAGATGCGCCACACCTATTACGGCGACCTTGCCGGCCGCTTCGACGGCTCCGGCTTCCGGCTGTTCCTGCGCGGCGTGCCGATGTGGATCGCCATCGTGGCGCCGATCGCCGTCACTGTCGGCGCCTTCGTCGAAGTGGTCGATTGGCAGGCATTGGCCGATGCCGCCGCCGCGGGCGGCGACGACGTCATGGCAAAAATCGAAGGCGGCAACCCGGCCATCGGCGGCGTTGTCGTGTTCGCGATGCTGATGGGCAGCGCCTCGGCGTTCTTCGCCGCCGTACTGTATCCGGCCTACCAGGCGCTGATGCTGCGCTGGTGGTCGTCGGGCCTGCGCTTCGGCGACATCGAAATGCGCTCGACACTGCGCACCACGCAGGTCTACGGCGCCTATATGCGTTTCCTGGGCTATTCGATTTTGTTCTGCATCCTGGCGGCCGTCCTTGGCGGATTGGGTCTGCTGTTGGTCGGCGCATTCGCGAACGGTTCGAGCGTCGGCGGCGAAATCGCCGCGACAATTCTGTTGCTCGGCAGCTATGTGGTGGTCGCGCTCGGCTTCTCTACGGTCTACCGCGCCACCGTCATGCTCTCGCTCTGGAAGCTGGGCATGGAATCGATGCAATTCTCCGGTCTGTCGGCGCTCGACCGGGTCAAAGCCAGCGGACGCGCCAGTTCGGCGCTGGGCGAAGGCCTCGCCGACGCGCTCAACGTGGGTGGCTATTAGCGACGCAATCAGGCGCCGGGATTTTCTTCGACGGCCGGACCAGCGCGCGTCATGACGCCTTGGTCATGCTCGCGCCAGATGCGTTGCAGATCGCCAGTCACGACGGACACATGCTCGCCGAATGGCCTTACGACCAGCTCGAAGAAATGGCGGCGCCCGACAATGTGCTGCGGCTCGGCCGGCGCGGCAACGCGGTGCTGGAACGGCTGGAAATTTTCGACGCCACCTTCGCCGACGCGGTCGACGCGCGCGCCATTCGTGTCGATCGCACCGGCACGCGACAGCGGCGGCAGCGCGCCAGCGTTGTCGGCTGGACCGTTGCGGCGACCGCTTCGCTACTGCTGGTCGCCTGGTTCGGCATTCCGGCGCTGGCCGAGCGGATCGCGCCGCTGCTGCCGGTCGTGGTCGATCGCAAGCTGGGCGACGCGGTCGACATGCAGATGCGCGCCCTGCTCGACACCGGCAAAGCTGGCGCGGGCTTTGAATGCGGCAGCGCCGACAACGAAAAAGCCGGGCGTGCCGCGCTGGACAAGATTATCGGCCGGCTCGAAGCCTCAGCCGCGCTGCCGGAAAAGCTTCGCACTTACGTCGTGCGTAAGGCCGACGCCAATGCCATCGCGCTGCCCGGCGGCCAAGTTTATGTGTTCCGCGGCCTGATCGACAAAGCCGACAATGCCGACGAGGTTGCCGGCGTCATCGCGCACGAGATCGGCCACGTCGCCCACCGCGACGGCACCAAATCGGTGCTGCAGGCCGGCGGCTTGTCGTTCCTGTTCGGCATGCTGCTCGGCGATTTCGTCGGCGGGGGCGCGGTGGTGATCGCGGCCAAGACCGTGCTGCAATCGTCCTATACCCGCGAAGCGGAAAGCGCCGCCGACGCCTATGGCGCGGCGCTGATGAACAAGGCCGGCGGCAATGTCCATGCGCTCGCCATCATGCTCGGCAAGATCGGCGGCGCCACCGAACCGGGCATGAAAATCCTGCTCGACCACCCCGAAACCAAGGCCAGAATCGCCGCCATCAACCGCGTCGCCGGGGCGAAGTCGACAACGGCCTTTCTCGATGCCAAAGAATGGTTGGCGTTGAAACGAATCTGCGCGGGATAGGCGGCAATGGCGCGGCGACCAACATTTGGAGATGAACCGATCTCGCGGCTGGCCGTCTGGTCGCGCCGCTGCGCGCTTTTTGCGCTGGCGGTGGCCGTGCTGTCGGTCATCGTGCTGCGCTCCGGGTTGCTGGAGATCGTGCCCGCGCTGGCGACCTTCGCCGCCGCACTCATTTTCGCCGGGCTCGCCATTCTGCTGGCTTTCGCGTCCTTTGTCGTAATCTGGCGGCAGGGTCTGGCCGGGCTCGGTCACTCGTTCCTGGGGCTGTTTCTCGGCCTGGCGCTGCTGGCCTACCCGGCTTACCTCGGCTATCGCGCCACCGTGCTGCCGGCGATCTATGACATTACTACCGACACCGCGAACCCGCCGCGCTACGACGTGCTGGCGCGGCTGCGCCCGCGCGGCCGCAGCGACTATCCGGGCGCCGCCACCGCGGAGCGGCAGCGTCAGGCCTATCCCGACCTCGTGCCGCTGCAACTCGGTGTGCCGGCCAAGGCCGCCTATGACGCGGCCATGGCGGTCGCAACCAAGCGCAAATGGCTGGTGGTCGATACGAAGCCCCCAGCCCCAACGCGGCCGGCCGCCATCGAAGCGGTGGCGCGCTCGCCTATCATGGGTTTTCGCGATGACGTCGTGATCCGGATCACAGCGCAAGGCGACGGCTCGAAAGTGGATGTGCGTTCAGCCTCGCGCTATGGCTCGACCGATTTCGGCGCCAATGCTTCGCGCATCCGCTCACTCCTGGAAGATATCGACGACGCCTCCGGCGCCGCCGAAAAGCGCGCCGAACGCGACGAGCAGAAAGCGCCGGCCAAGAAGCAGCCCGAAAAGAAGTCAGACAAGAAGCGCTAGGCCGCGGCCAGGCGGTAGACGCTATCGATGGCAGGCTGGCCGTCGGTTGCGACCACGCCGCGCGTCACCAGGTCTTCCAGATGCGCCAGCACCGACATGCCGGCGGCGCCGACCAGACGCGGATCGATGCCGATGTAACTGGCGCGCACGATCGAGGGAATGTCGGTTTCGCCCTTGCCGAGGCGGTGCAGAATGGAGTCCTCACGCGCACGGCGGTGCAGCGTCAGGTAATTGACGAAGCGCGTCGCCTCTTTCACCACCGGGCCGTGGCCGGGGAAATAGATTTGCTCCGACCGTTTGGCCAGCTTGGCCAATGAATTCATGTAGTCGCTCATCGCGCCATCCGGCGGCGCGACGACGGTGGTGGCCCAACCCATGACATGATCACCGGCGAACAAGCTGTCCGTGCCTCGCAGCGCATAGGCCATGTGGTTGGCGCAGTGGCCGGGCGTGGTGATGGCTTCGACGCTCCAGCCGTCGCCCTCGACCACCTCGCCGTCCTTGAGCATCACGTCGGGTCGGAAATCCAGATCACCGCTAGAGTCGAGGCGCTTCTGCTCGCCGATGCGCAACGGCCGCGCCGCGCGGTGCGGGCCTTCGGCATAGACGGTGGCGCCGGTGGCCGCCTTGATCGCCGGCACAGCCGGCGAGTGATCGCGATGCGTATGAGTGACAAAGATGTGGGTGACGGTCTCGTTGCGCACCGCGTCAAGCAATGCCGCGATGTGCTTGTCGTCGGCCGGACCTGGATCGACGATGGCGACTTTGCCGCGGCCGATGATGTAGCTCATCGTGCCCTTGAAGGTGAACGGCCCGGGATTGTCGGCCATCACCCGGCGCACGAGGGGCGCGACCTCGTCCACGGTGTCGGGCGCGAGACCTAGACTTTTGTCGAAGGGAATGTCGTCGGCCATGCCGCGTACTTAGGTCACGCCCGCCGAACTTGCAACAAACCCTACTCGTTCATCGCGCCCGTTTCCTTGATGATGGCGTCGTATTTCTTGCTCTCGCGGTCGGTGAAAGCGCGGAACTGATCGACCGACATCGGATCGACGTCAGCGCCGCCGTCAGTGAGTTTTTTGCGCGTTTCGGGATCGTTCAGCACCTTGTTGATCTCGGTGTTGAGCTTGTTGACGATCTCCGGCGGCGTGGCGCGTGGCGCGAAAACGCCGGCCCACAGCGTGAAATCGAAATCCTTCATGCCGGTGGTCTCGGCGATGGTCGGCACGTCCGGGGCGATCGACGAGCGCTTGGCGGACGAGACGCCGTAGACCTTCAACATGCCGGCCTTCACCTGCGGCAGCGCCGCCGGCATGCCGGAGAAATAGAAATCGACGTGCGCGCCGATCAGATCGTTCAGCGCCGGTCCGGCACCCTTGTAAGGCACGTGAATGAGGTTGCCCTTGGTCTTGGCCTTCAGCATCTCACCGGCGAAATGGCCCGGCGTGCCTTTGCCGGCCGAAGCGAAGGTCAGCTTGTCCTTGCGCAAGGACGTCATGAATTCGGCCATCGAGTTGGCCGGCGTGTTCGGCGGCACGACCAGCGCCAGCGGCACGACCGCGAGCAAGGCCACCGGCGTCAGATCCTTGTCCGGGTCGTAATTGAGATCCTTGACCCAATGCTGGTTGATCGACACTTCCGCGGTCTGGCCGATCAGCAAAGTGAGCCCGTCCGGCGCCGCCGTCGAGACGCTGCGGGCGCCGATGGCGCCGCTGGCACCGGAGCGGTTCTCAACGATGACCGGTTGACCGAGCGCGACCGACAGCGGCTGCGCGACGATGCGTGCCACCACGTCACCGGTCCCGCCCGGCGCGTAGGCCACAATCATATGCACCGGACCGCTGGGATAGGTTTGCGCCTGCGCGGGCAGCGCGGCGAATACACCGGCGGCCAAAAGCATTCGCGACATCGTTCGCAGCATCGTCGTTCTCCGTCAGTCTCTGTTCTCCGCCCGTCCCCGCGAAAGCGGGATTCCCGAACGGGAGATGTTAGTGAATTTCCGGCTCGGGGATCGCCCCCAGCGGCGCCAGGAAGTCGAAATCGCAGCCGGCGTCGGCCTGCCCGATATGCTCCGAAAACAAAGCGCCGTAACCGCGCGGATATTTCGGCGCCGGCTTTGTCCAGGCGGCTTTGCGGCGCGCCATCTCCTCATCCGACACGTGCAGATGAATGCGCCGGGCATCGACGTCGATCTCGATTTCGTCGCCGGTGTGCACGAAGGCCAGAGGGCCGCCAACAAAGCTTTCCGGCGCGACGTGCAGGATGCAGGCGCCATAGCTGGTACCGCTCATGCGGCCGTCGGAAATGCGCACCATGTCGCGCACGCCCTGCGCCAGCAGGCGCTTGGGGATGGGCAGCATGCCCCACTCCGGCATGCCGGGACCGCCCTTCGGGCCGGCATTCTTGAGCACCAGAATATGGTCGGGCGTGACGTCGAGGTCGTCGCGGTCGATCTCGCGCATCATGTGGTTGTAGTCGTCGAAGGCGATGGCCTTGCCGCGGTGCTTGAGGAAGCGTTTGTCGGCGGCGGCCGGCTTGATGACGCAGCCGTCCGGCGCCAGATTGCCGCGCAGCACGGCGGTGGCGCCTTCGGCATAAACCGGATTGTCCAGCGAATGGATGACGTCGGGGATGTGAACCTTGGCGCCCTCGATATTGTCGCCGATGCTTTTGCCGGTAACAGTGATGCAGGACAGGTCGAGCTTGGCCTTCATCTCCATCATCAGCGCGCGCAGGCCGCCGGCGTAGAAGAAGTCTTCCATCAGGTATTTTCCTGACGGTCGTACATTGGCGAGCACCGGCACTTCGCGCGACAACTGGTCGAAGCGCTCCATGTCCATCGGCAGGCCGGCGCGGCGCGCCATGGCGACGACGTGGATGATGGCGTTGGTCGAACCGCCCATCGCCATGTGGACCTTGATGGCGTTGTCGAAGGCCGCGGGCGTGAGAATCTTCTTCGGCGTCAGGTCTTCCCACACCATGTCGACGATGCGGCGCCCGGCCTGCCCGCACATGCGCGGATGGTTGGAATCCGCCGCCGGAATCGATGACGCGCCGGGCAAAGACAGACCGAGGGCCTCGGCAATCGCCATCATGGTCGCGGCCGTGCCCATCACCATGCAGGTGCCGAACGAGCGGGCGATACCGCCCTCGATCTCGTTCCACTCTTCGTCGCTGATGTTGCCGGCGCGTTTCTCGGTCCAGTATTTCCACACGTCGGAGCCGGAGCCGAGATATTCGCCCTTCCAATTGCCGCGCAGCATGGGGCCGGCCGGCACGTAGATCGCCGGAATCCCCATGCTGATCGCGCCCATCAAAAGGCCGGGCGTGGTCTTGTCGCAGCCGCCCATCAGGACGGCGCCA
>CAITEM010000581.1 GCA_903891395.1 uncultured Hyphomicrobiales bacterium
CTCGTCGAGCGGCAGCGCGGGGATCATATCCCGCATGCGGCGGACGATTTCGTCGGCCGAGACCGGCGCCGCGCTGTTGCGGCAGCTGTCGGCGGCGTTCTCGCCGATATGGACCAGTTGGGGCGCCAGCAGCACCAGGAGGAGGAGCAGCCACTGCGCCACCAGAAACGGCAGCAGCGCCCGGACGAATTTCTGGAACGGCGCCGGGTTTTTGGCGGCGCCGCGCACCATCATCAGCGCGTAACCAAACGGCGGCAGCAGGAAGCTGGACTGCAGGGTCAGCAGCACCAGCACGGCGACCCAGCGCGCGTCGGCGACACGGATCAAAAGCGGCGGGATCACGATCGGCACGATGACGAAGATGATCTCGAAAGCGTCGAGCACGAAGGCGCACAGGCCGATGACGCCGAGCACGGCGGCGACCGCCGCGATATCGCCGCCGGGAATGGCGCCGACCAGATTATTCACCAGCCGGTCGGTGCCGAGCAGCCGCAGCACCAGCGTGAACGTCGTCGCCGCGATCAGCAGCGCGAACAGCGCGCCGGTGATGGCGATGGCGTCGCTCAGCAATTCTCGCAGCACCGGGCCGGGCAGGCGGCCGCTGATCAGTCCTGCACTAAGCAACGCAAAAGCGCCGACCGCCGCCGCTTCGACCGCGTAGAAATAGCCGGTGGCGACGCCGCCGAGCAGCACGAGAAGCGAGAATAGCGCGAAACCCGCGAGGACTTTCTCGTTACGCGTTACGGCTTCACGCCGCGGCTTCAGATCATGGCTGCGGCCGGCGAACCAAGCCAGCGCGACACACAACAGCAGAAATATCCCGGCGGGCACCAAGGCGGCGTGGAAGATGTCCTGGGTGTTGATGACGCGGTCGGATCGGCCGGTGGCGGTCACCGCCAATGTGTGCGCGTTCAGCATCGCGTCACTGAGCAGGATCAGCACCAGCGACGGCGGCACCAGAACGCCCAGCGTGCTCGCCACCGCGATTACGGCATCGCGCGTCGCCGCCGGCACGCCTTCGGCGTTCAGCCGCGGCGCCACGACGCGGGTCAGGCCCAGCACACTGGCGCCGACCGACCCATTCATCGGCCCGAGCAACGCGCCAAGCAGCATGCCCGACACCAGCGGCGCCGAGCCGGTCTTCGGCAATATGGTGTTGCTGGTGCGATAGAGCGCGTCGGCTATCGGCAAGCGGCCGAGCAACAGCCCCATGGTGACATAGAGCGGCAGGGCCTGGAGCAGATCGTTGTCGAACAAATTGATCAGCCGGTTCGGCAGCGCCGATAGCAGCGCGAACGGGATCGTGCCGGTAACGACGCCAAGCGTTGCGCCAATGGTGGCGACGGCGATCAAGACGAACGCCGCGGGCAGGCCGGTGGCGACGATACCGACGCCGACCAAGATCAACAGCGCAAGGCCGCTCCACTCCATCAGCGCTCACCGGAGGATTGGCGGAATAGTTCGAGCGCGGATTGCGCAACGACCATGATTGCCATGATCCAGAGTGCCGCCTTGATGATGAAATAGCCGGGATTGTTGGTGTCAGGAAACGCTTCAAGCCCCAGCACGGACGCCGTCACATAGCTCTTGCCGGCATACAGGATGAACAGCGCCCACGGCAGGATCGCCAATCCGCCGCCGAACTTTCTGATCCAAAGGCGTGTGTGTGTGGAATAGCGTTGCGCGAGTGTGTCGGCGGCCAGATGGGTGCCGGCGCGGGTCGCGGCGGAAATGCTGAAGGCGACGTAGACGGCGAAAATGATCTGGCCGAGATCGTTGGCCTCGCGCGAATGGCCGCGCACGATGTCGCGCAACGGCCATTGCAGGAAAAGCAAGACGATCAA
>CAITEM010000582.1 GCA_903891395.1 uncultured Hyphomicrobiales bacterium
CAGATCAGGCCGCCAATAATGCAGCCGGTCGTGACCATGTTGCCGCCGGACGCTTTCAGCTTTGCCGAAAAATGGAGGTGACGCTGCGGGTCATAGGCCGAGCCGGTCCAGGCGTTGTCATTGGCCTTGATCTTGAAAATGAGGTGGTCGCCGACCTTTTCCTTTTGCTTCGCCGAGTCTTTGATCCAGGTGTTGGTGGCGCAGACGTTGTCGCCGCAGGCCGCAACGTGGACACGCGCCGCGCCATCGCCCCGCGCCCAATTGCCGAATATATCGTCGGAACCGGCCGACGCGGGCAAAGCGGAGCAGCCGAGAGCTATTACAGCGAGAACATAACTCGCGCGCATGGAACGCCTCCGCTTTCGACCTGAAGCTCAATACGGTCGCGCGGCGGCAACGGATCACGTCGCGAAGGAGATTTATGTTCGCCGAAGTTCCAAACGCTCGCCTGCATGCGCCGCCTTCAGGCACACGCGGTGAAGCCCATCGCCGAAACGACGGTTCAGGAAGTCTTCGACATCGCCGTCGCCGCCAATTGCAATCGGTGGCGCCCCATGCAGAACTTACCGACCGCGCCAGCGAAGAGCGCAACGAGGAGAGTGAAATGCGCTCAGGTCAATTCAACGGTTCGACGAAGCAATCCCATCCGGCAGCGGCTCGCTCGGCCGCGGTACGTTGCATCGTCGCCGCGCTGGTCCTGTTCGGCCTCGGCATATCAGTTGCATCGGCCGGTGAAATTCACATCCTCGCTGCGGTCGCTGTGCAGGACCCGCTCGATCGTCTGGCTGCTGCGTTCACCAAGGCGACGGGTCATAAGGTCGACATCGGTTACGGGTTGACCGGTCCGATTCTGGCGGACATCAAGGCCGGAAAGCCGGTGGATGCTGTTGTGTTGCCGGAAGCCGGCCGGACCGGCTTGGAAGATGCGGGTTTATTGGTTTCGCCCACGCCGATTTCGGCGAGCCTGGCAGGGGTGGGGGTGCCGGCCGCCGCGCCGTTGCCGGACGTCTCGTCCTTGGAGAAGTTCACAGCGCTGCTGCGTGCGACTCCGTCGGTCTCCTACACCGACCCCAAGAGTGGCGGAGCGTTCGGGCAGAGCTTCGACCGCACGCTCGTCGAACTTGGGCTCGCCGATGAGGTTCGCCGCAAGGCGTTGCTGCTGCGCGGCAGCAACCTGGTTGTGCTGGCGGTGGCGCGGGGCGAGGCCGCGGTTGCCATCACATTCAAGAGCGCGATTGTGACGACTCCAGGCCTGAAGTTCGCCGGCATCCTGCCGCCTCCGTTCGGCAACCAGGAACCGTTCACAGCGGGTGTGCTCAAGACTGCGGCGTCGCCCGACATCGCTCGCGCTTTCATTGCGAGCCTGCTGACGCCCGAGGCGCAAGCGACCTGGAACGAGCTGGGCTTCGTGCCGGCCGGCGCCACGGCCCGCTGAAAGGTCTCCGCGCTACCCCTTCAACATCTCCAGCGCCGCCGCGTGCACGCGTTTGTCGCCGGCGGCGACGATGCGGCCGCCGTTTTGCGCCGGGCCGTTCTCCCACGTCGTGATGACGCCGCCGGCGCCGGCGATG
>CAITEM010000583.1 GCA_903891395.1 uncultured Hyphomicrobiales bacterium
CTCGTAGGAAGACGCCGACTGGGTCAGCGTGTGGTTGAAGGGATCGACATAGAAGTGGCCCTGGCTCGGGCCGTCGATGCCGTAGGCCCAATGAAGTCCGGTGTTGAACCACTGCGGCGAGTTCGGCGCGCACATCTGCGCGGCCAGCATGTAGCGCAGTTCGTCGTAGAAGGCCTGGGCGTCGGCCTCGCTGTCGAAATAGCCGCCCTTCCAGCCCCAGTAGGTACAGGTGCCGGCGAGACGATCGAACACCTGCTTCGACGAGTGCTCGCCGATGATGCGTTCCTTCTCAGGCAGGGCGGCAAGGGCGTCCTCGTCGGCGACCGAGCGCCACAGGAACGAAGGGACGGTGTTTTCTTCGACCTTCTTCAGCCGGGCGGGGACGCCGGCCTTGCGGAAATACTTCTGCGCCAGAACGTCGGAGGCGACCTGCGACCAGAATTCCGGGACCTCGACATTGTCGAGCTTGAACACGACCGAACCGTCGGGATTCTTGATCTCGCTGGTGGTCAGCCGGAACTTGAGGCCCGCGTAGGCCGATTCATGACCGGAGGTCATGTGTTGGGTGTAGCGCCGTTCGATCCGCATGTTCTAAAGCCCCTTAATGGCCGGGCGGCTTTCGACCCCCCGATTATTCCTGACGGACCCGTCCTTGTCCGCCTGATTCCGCTCAACGCACGCCGCTCGACACACACCCGTTATTTAGGCCCGGTACTCTGATCCGACACCGGTACCTCCCGGGGTTTTGACCCCCAGGGACAGACAGACGATCCCAGTCCCAAAACGCCATTCCTGGCGTGGGCAAAGAGACGACGAAGCGTCGTTTTGAAGGTCCGGAGGGACTTAAAAACTCAACCGCACCGAACAAACCTAAGCTAAGTGGACTCACTGCCGTCGTCAACAACAAATAGTGGGTAGGAGTAACTAAATCCCTAAGTGTTGTGGTTGTGCGGTGAACACTGGGGACAACTGGCTGCGAGAACGGGTGGAGTATTGAGCTATAAGGCGAGTCCGGAAAGGGTTTTTCTCAAGGGTCTTCGGTAGGCTTTAATCCCGGGGCGGATGACACTAAAAAGACCGGAAAAACAGGATTGCAGACAATCCCCAACTAAAAATCCGGCCGGCCCAGACCGTGGACAACCACGGGAAAAGAGATGGGAACCCGTTACCCCGCGCGCTGATTCTCGAAAGCGCGTCAGTGTCTTAGCGGGTACGTGCGAGGTAGGGTGCAGTGTGGGGGCGTTATTCCGGTCTGTGTACGGACCCGGCTACCGCCCGCCCGTCATGTTTTGCAGAAATCCCACCGCCAAGGCGAACGAAAGCGTAGGACCTCGACTTAATCCAGCGGGAACAGACACAAAAACCAAGGCAGAAAATGCAGATCGAAGTCAGAACCGACAACACCATCGAGGGTCACGAGGCACTTGCCACCCACATCAAAAGCGTGGTCGAGGGCGCACTCGAACGGTTCAGCGATCGGATCACCCGGGTCGAGGTGCACGTAACCGATGTCAACGGTCACAAAGGCGGCCCCGATGAGATGCGCTGCGTGATTGAAGCGCGGCTGCAAGGCCGCCCGGCCATCGCCGTTACCCATCAGGACGCGTCGCTGAACCAGGTCGTCGATGGCGCGGCCGGCAAGCTCAAGCGATTGATTGAGAGCACGCTCAGCCGCGAAAGCAGCTTGGCCGGTCAGCGCGACCACCATTAAGGCCGAAGCTCCAAACGCGAAAAAGGCGGACCTTTTCGGGTCCGCCTTTCGCACCGGCACTGTCATTCCTGAACATCGGCGTTTTGCCCGAAGAGGCATCGACGCTGATGAATTCGTGTGCACCATAGCCCCAAGAATGAGGCAGACGCAATAACTAACGAAGCGATCAGCCGGTTTTGGCTGCGCTCTTCTGGCGACCGGTCCGCGGGACCGGCGCCACCTCCTCGTCGTGCGGCCGCTCATCGATTGCCACTTGGCGGCGGCGCGGCAGGGCCTCGGGATGCTCGGCATTGAGAAAATCGATCAGCTTCTCGCGCACCTCGCAACGCAAGTCGAAAGCCTGTGGCGCCGACGGCGCGCTCATCAGGCAACGCAATTCAATGGTGTTTTCCTTAGCGTCGGTGACCTGGAGCCCGACGATGTTGCCGTCCCAGTTCTTCGACGCCTTGACGACCTCCTTGAGCTTTTCGCGGATGAGGCCGACCGGCGCCTTGTAATCGAGATAGAGAAACGCGCTGCCGAGCAGAGCGGATTTTTCGCGGGTCCAGTTCTGGAACGGCTTCTCGATGAAATAGGTCAGCGGCACGATCATGCGCCGCCAATCCCACAGCCGCACCACGACATAGGTCGAGGTGATCTCTTCGATGGTGCCCCATTCGTTTTCGACGATAACGGCGTCGTCGATGCGGATCGGCTGCGTCATGGCGAGTTGCACGCCGGCAAACAGGTTGCTCAGCACCGGGCGCGCGGCGAGACCGGCGACAATGCCGGCGACGCCCGCCGAGGCAAACAGGCTGACACCGTATTGCCGCACCGGTTCGAATGTCATCAACGCGGCGCCGACGGTGATAATGACGACGAGCACATCGACGGTGCGCATCAGCACCTTCACCTGGGTGAGATGCTTGCGCGCCAGCAGGTTATCTTCGGTGTCGATGCGGAACTGGCGCAGATAAAGGTCGGCCGCGATGTTGAGCGCGGTCAGGGCGGTCCAGCCGACGAGAGCAATCACGGCGATCAGCAGCAGCCGGGTAAGCCAGGCGGCTGTGGCGGGATCGAACGGCGCTACCGGGACGGCGATGATCAACGCCAGAATCAGCAGCGCGAGCTGGGTAACGCCGCGCATCCGGGTAAAGACCGAGAATACATACGGATAGCGCGTGGCCAGCAAACGCTGCAGCGCGTGGCGCACGGTTCGATGTAGCGCATAGGCTGCTACGACCGCGAGCAGCACGATGATCAGCGCGACCACCGGGTCGGGTAACCAATGCAGCCAGGATTTGAGGATGGTGAGCTGGTCTTGGAGGCGGTCCATCGGATCCTGAAAAACATCAACAGAGCCACAATCCCCGTGCGCTGGACTTGAGCGCGGGGAGGTGGCAGAAACCGGCATCGACCTCACACTAACGCGCGATGCCGATGAAAAGTTTCCTGCTGCGCCTGTTCACCTGGTGGAACGGTCAGACCTTCGGAACCCAGTTCTGGACCTGGCGGCTCGGCGAAGCTGTCGGCGAGGACGAATTCGGCAATCGCTACTACCGCACCCGGGGCGGCAAGATCGACGCCCGGCTCGGCTTCGAGCGGCGCTGGGTCATCTACAACGGCTACGCCGAAGCCTCGAGTATCCCGCCGTCCTGGCATGGCTGGATTCACCACACCGTGGACACGCCGCCGACCGAGGAAACCTACCAGCCTCGCCCCTGGCAGAAGCCGCACCGGCCCAACATGACCGGCACGCCGCGCGCGTTGCGCCCCGCGGGCTCGACGCTCGCCACCGGCCGCCGCCCCAAGGCGACCGGCGACTA
>CAITEM010000584.1 GCA_903891395.1 uncultured Hyphomicrobiales bacterium
CGGCACCATCGTGTCGCCGTGGCCGCCGAGCACGAAAGCCGTCACGTCTTCGACCGAGACGTTGAATTCATCGGCGAGGAAGTAGCGGAAACGCGAGGAATCCAGCACGCCGGCCATGCCGACGACCATGTTGTGCGGCAGGCCCGAGAACTGCTGCAGCGCCCAGACCATGGCGTCGAGCGGGTTGGTGATGCAGATCACGAAAGCGTTCGGCGCGTATTTTTTGATGCCGGCGCCGACCTGGCCCATGACCTTGAGGTTGATGTCGAGAAGGTCGTCGCGGCTCATGCCCGGCTTGCGCGGCACGCCGGCGGTGACGATGCAAACGTCGGCGCCTTCGATGGCGTCGTAGGTGTTGGCGCCGGTGAACTTGGCGTCGAATTTATTGACCGGGGAGGACTGCGCGATGTCGAGCGACTTGCCCTGCGGGGTGCCTTCCATGACGTCGAACATGACGACGTCGCCGAGGTGCTTCAAACCGATGAGATGAGCGAGGGTGCCGCCGATCTGGCCTGCGCCGATCAAGGCAATTTTGTTACGCGCCATGGTGGGAAAACTCTTTGCTGTTGCCGCGGGGTTCCGGCCAACGTGGCTTATCTATTTTGCTGTGTTGCAGCAACACGCGCTCCACGGGAAATCATCTTGTATACATTATACCAGCAGAGCCACGTTCGAGAGTCCAGAGGCTGTTTGCGGATTTGGCCAGCCGAACCGTCGCACCCGTGCTGTGGGCTTTTGCCGGCGAATTTATTTGACGCCGAACACGGCGGCTCGCATCACCTTTAGGTCGACGCGCGGCTTCAAAGGCTTGGACCATGAGCAGATTCTCCGCGCGCGGCATCTGGCGGGCACTCGGACCGGGGCTGATCACCGGCGCCGCCGATGACGACCCCAGCGGCATTGCCACCTACTCGCAGGCCGGCGCGCAATTCGGCTTTACGCTGACCTGGACACTTTTCCTGACGCTGCCTTTCATGGCTGCGATCCAGATCATCAGCGCGGTCATCGGCTGGCACACCCGGCAAGGTCTCGCGCGCAACATCGCCAAGGTGTTGCCCGCCTGGGTGCTCTACCCACTGATAGCCTCGCTTCTGGTCGCGAACACCATCAACATCGCCGCCGACCTGGCGGCCATGGGCGAGGCCTTGCGGCTGGTCGTCGGCGGCTCGGCCCTGGTTTTTGCGGCGATCTTCGGCGTCATCTGCCTCGTGGCGGAAGTACTGATTCCGTATCACCGCTACGCCGGCATCCTGAAATTCATGACGCTGGTGCTGCTGTTTTATGTCGCGGCCGCCTTCACCGTTCATATCCCGTGGGGCGAGGTGATTCGCGCCACCGTGACGCCGAAGCTCGATCTCAACCGCGACATGATTTTGATGGTGGTTGCGGTGTTCGGCACCACCATCAGCCCCTATTTGTTTTTCTGGCAGGCCTCGCAGGAGGCCGAAGAGTCGAGAATGAGTCTGCGCAAGCTCTATAGCGAAGAGCCGAAGCCGGTGAAGAACGCCTTCCGCACCATCTCGATCGATACCTGGGTGGGCATGTTCTTTTCCAACCTGATCGCATTTTTCATCATCGTCACCACCGCCGCGACGCTGCATTCGAGCGGCATCACCCACATCGACACCGCGGCGCAGGCCGCCGAGGCGCTGCGCCCGGTCGGCGGGCCGTTTGCTTTCGCGCTGTTCGCGCTCGGCATCATCGGCACGGGCATGTTGGCCGTACCGGTGCTGGCGGGGTCAGCCGCCTATGCGGTAGCCGAAGTCTTCAAATTGCGCGGCAGCCTGGAGCTTCCGGCCAGCCGCGCCATCGGCTTCTACGCGATTGTGGCCGCGGCGACGCTTGGCGGCGCGGCGTTGCTGGTCACCAAGATCGACCCGATCGCGATGCTGTTCTGGACCGCCGTCATCAACGGCATTGTCGCGGTGCCGATCATGATCGCGACCATGCTGGTCGTGTCCAGCAAGCGCGAGACCAGGCTGAACTTGCCACGCTGGCTGATGGTGCTGGGCTGGCTCTCCGCCGCTTTGATGGCGGTCGCGGTCATCTTGCTGATCTGGTCGAGCCTTTAGCACTTGCGGAACTCTTTGGCGCGCCCGGCTTTAACGCCGCGGTGCCCTCAGTGTCCCGCGGACGATGATCAAAGACCTTTGGTACAAAAATGCCGTCGTCTATTGCCTTTCCGTCGGCACCTATATGGATGCCAACGGCGACGGCATCGGCGACTTCCAAGGGCTGATGCGCCGCCTCGACTATCTGGATGGCCTCGGCGTCACCGCGATCTGGCTGATGCCGTTCCAGGGATCGCCCGGCAAGGACGACGGTTACGACATCTCCGACTACTACAACGTCAACCCGGCATACGGTTCGCTCGGGGATTTTGTCGAATTCACCCATGCCGCCAAGCAGCGTGGCATTCGCGTCCTGATCGACTTGGTCGTGAACCACACTTCGAACGAACACGCGTGGTTTCAGGACGCGCGCCGCGACCCCAAATCGAAATATCGCGACTGGTATGTGTGGTCGAAAAAGAAACCGGCCAATTCAAACCAGGGCATGGTGTTTCCCGGCGTGCAGAAAAGTACCTGGACCCACGATACGGTCGCGAAGGAATGGTACTTCCACCGCTTCTACGATTTCCAACCCGATCTCAATACGTCCAATCCTGAAGTCCAGGCCGAAATCCTCAAGATCATGGGCTTCTGGATTCAATTGGGCGTGTCGGGCTTCCGGATGGACGCCGTGCCGTTCGTCATCAGCACCAAGGGCGCCGACGTCAAGAAGCCGCGCGAGCAATACGACATCCTGCGCACCTTGCGTGAATTCCTGCAGTGGCGCGTCGGCGATTCGATCATTCTCGCCGAAGCCAACGTCTTGCCGAATACCGACATGCAGTATTTCGGCAACGACGGCGACCGCATGCACATGATGTTCAACTTCCAGGTCAATCAGAATCTGTTCTATGCGCTGGCCTCGAGCGATACCAAGCCGCTCGCCAGGGCGATGCAGAAAACCGAAAATCGTCCCGAGAGCGGCCAGTGGGGCATGTTCCTGCGCAATCACGATG
This sequence comes from uncultured Hyphomicrobiales bacterium, assembly GCA_903891395.1. Lineage (GTDB taxonomy): Bacteria > Pseudomonadota > Alphaproteobacteria > Rhizobiales > Xanthobacteraceae > Pseudolabrys. The sequence continues at coordinate 3,068 of CAITEM010000584.1, forward strand.
AACTCGATCTCGGCCGGCTCAGCGAAAAGCAGCGGCAGAAAGTGTTCGACGCCTTCGGCCCGAACAAGGAAGACCAGTTGTACGACCGCGGCATCCGGCGGCGGCTGGCGCCGATGCTCGGCGGCGACCGGCGCCGCATCGAACTGGCCTACAGTCTAATGTTCACGCTGCCCGGCACGCCGGTGCTGCGCTACGGCGATGAACTCGGCATGGGCGATGACCTGTCGCTGCCGGAGCGCACCTGTGGCCGCACACCCATGCAATGGTCGACCGAGCCGCACGGCGGCTTCACCAAGAGTGACAAGCCGATCGTACCGGTCATCAGTGGCGGTCCTTATGGCTTCAAGCATCTCAATGCCGCGGATCAGCGGCGTGACATCGACTCGATGCTGAACTGGACGGAGCGCATCATCCGCATGCGCAAGGAAGTGCCGGAAGTGGGCTGGGGTCCGTTCGAAGTGATCGACGTCGGCAACGACGCCGTCCTCGCGGTACGCTACGACTGGCGCGACAATTCGGTGCTGTTCTTGCATAATTTCGCCCACGACCCTTGCGAGGTGCAATTCTCGGCCGGGCTCAAGGATGAGCGTGGTAACGATTTGACCAATCTGCTCAGTCCAGACCACAGCACCGCCGGCAGCAACGGCAAGCACCGCGTTTGTCTCGAAGGCTACGGCTACCGCTGGTACCGCGTCGGCGGGCTGGACTATCTGCTGAACCGCGCGGAATTCTAGGACACCAGAAGCACCAAGCCTTCATTGGGCTGCAGCGTCAGGGCGCCAAGCTCGATATGCCGTGGCGTATGCGTTGACGCCAGCACCGCCGCGCCCGAAAACTTTTCCGCAATCGAAACACCTTGTGCGCTGTCGCCGAAATTCAACACGACCACGATACGTTCATCCGCAGCCACGCGGTCGTACATCAAGACGTTACCCTCCACGCCAACGAGCCGAAAGCTACCGCTGTTCAGCGCCGTGTGCTGCCGGCGAAGTTCGAGCAAATGGCGGTATAAAGTCAGGAGCGACGCAGGGTCGCCGCGCAACGCTTCAACGTTGTCGGATCTGTAATTCGTATCGAGCGGCAACCATGGCGGTCCGCTACTGAAGCCCGCGTTGACGCCGGCGTCCCACTGCATCGGCGTGCGCGATGGATCGCGGCCGAGGGCAAGTCCCGGCTCGTTTTTCTCCCAGGGATCCTGCACCGCCGCTGGCGGAATCACGACGCGGCCGAGCCCGAGTTCGTCGGCATAATACATCGTCGGCGTGCCGCGCAGCGTCAGCAACAGCATCGCGGCGATGCGCGCCTGCGCCGCACCGACCCGCGCGGCAATGCGCGGCTGATCGTGATTGCCGAGCACCCAGTTCGGCCAGCCGCCCGGCGGCAGCGCCGCCTCATACTCCGCCACCAGTTTGGCGACCACAGGCGCCGTCCACGCCGCGTTGATAAGCTGAAAGTTGAACGGCAATTGCGCACCGCGCAAATCCTTGCCGTAATAGGCGACCAGCCGTTCGAGCGGCAGATAGATTTCGCCGATCAGCACCCGGTCGCTGTAGCGATCAAGCACCGCGCGCATTTCGGCGACGACGTCCAACGTTTCCGGCTGGTCTGCGTTGTACAGGGACAGAAAGCGATTGATGCCGGCTTGCGCCGGCACGTAAGCCGGGTTTGGCGGATTGTCGCGCAGTGCGGCGTCTTTGATCAGCAGCCAGAGCACATCGACACGGAAGCCATCGACGCCCCGGTCCAGCCAGAACCGCAATGCATCGTACATCGCGGTGCGCACATCCGGATTGCGCCAGTTCAGATCGGGCTGCTGCGCCAGGAAGCTGTGCAGATAAAATTGCCCGGTCGCGGCATCGGGCGTCCAGGCCGGCCCGCCGAATTGCGACACCCAATTGTTCGGCGGCGCGCCGCCGGCCTTGCCGTCGCGCCAGATGTACCAGTCGCGTTTCGGATTATCCCGTGACGCGCGGCTTTTGATAAACCAGGGATGATGGTCCGACGTGTGGTTCGGCACAAAGTCGAGAATGACTTTGATGTTGCGCGCATGCGCCGCAGCAACCAGCGCGTCGAAATCCGCCAGCGAGCCGAACAGCGGATCGATGCCGCAATAGTCGCTGACGTCGTAGCCGAAGTCGGCCATCGGCGATGGAAAGATCGGCGATATCCAGATGGCGTCGATGCCGAGCCAGCTCAGATAATCGAGCCGTTGGTGGATGCCTGTGAGATCGCCGACGCCGTCGCCGTCCGTGTCCTGAAACGAGCGCGGATAGATCTGATAAACGACGCCGTGCTGCCACCAGACGCTCGCCACGATATTCACCCTGCTTGAAGGTCTCCGATCAGATAGAGACGCCACGCAAGTGCGAATGTTCCATGACAGTCCGTGCGTTCGTCAGGTTTCGACGATTTTGCCTGTGTCGATTGAACTTTGCCGCGCGCCGTGCGGCAGGCCGAGATAGGACTGCGACCGCATCTCGGTCAGGCGCGACGCCGTGCGCTTGAACTCTTTGGCCTCGTAACCTTCGTCGGCCAGATAAAGCTGATCCGGTTGCGCTTCCGCGGACGCCAGCAGCTTTATGCAATGGTCGTACAACGTGTCGATCAGGATGATGAAGCGTTTGGCCTCATTGCGGCGCGGATAGTCCAGCACCGGAATGTGGTCGAGGATGATGGTATGGAATTCATGCGCCAGACGCAGATAATCCGATGCCGCCAACGGCTTGTTGCAGAGATCGTCGAAGGAAAACCGCGCCACGCCCATCGCCGCCTTCGGCACATGCAGCGCGTGGCCTTGGACCATCAGGTCGATCGGCCGGCCTAACTCGGCGCCGACCAGGCGCGTCCACGCCTCGTCGAGCGCGGCGTCGGCTTTCGCGTCCGGCGGCACATACCAGCTCGGCAGGCCGGTCAGTTTCTCCAGCCGGAAGTCGGCGCGTGCGTCCAGCCGCACCACCTCGCACCGCTGTTGCAGCAGGGCAATGAAGGGCAAGAACAGCGAACGGTTGAGCCCGTCTTTGTAGAGATCGTTCGGCGGCAGGTTCGAGGTCGCCACCATGACGACGCCGAGCTCGAACAGCCGCGTGAACAGGCGGCCGAGGATCATCGCGTCGGCGATGTCGGTGACGTGGAATTCATCGAAACACAACAGCCAGGATTCCGCGGCGATATCCGCCGCCGCGCGCTGGATCGGATCGCGGTCGGGGGCTTCGCCGTTCTTTATTTCCAGCCGGAAGGCATGAACCCGTTCATGAACGTCGGCCATGAATTCGTGGAAGTGCGCCCGCCGCTTGCGCTGCACCGGACTGCTTTCAAAAAACAGGTCCATCAGGAAAGTCTTGCCGCGGCCGACCTCGCCGTAAACGTAGAGTCCCTTGACCGGCCCGGACGTTTTTTCGCGATTGCCGAACAGCCAGCCGAGCGACGACGACTTCCTCGCCAGCCGGCGATGATCGAGACGCTCCCCGAGCGCGGTCAGTTGCGCGACCAGCACGGCCTGGCCGGGGTCGGCCTCGATCTTTCCGGCTGCGACAAGCGCCGCGTAACGACTGCTGAAGGTATCGGCCATTGAGGTCAGGACATCAGGGCGGCGCCAGAGAACTTACGGCGGGTCGTGTGGGTAAACAGGTGCGTAGGGACATCCGCGCGCGCTGTAAAATCGCCGTTCGCAAGCGGCGTTTATGCTGCACTGTATGTTGCAGCAAAAGCCGCGGTAAGTGCCTGTTAGCCATGATATTTTTTCATACAAGGTCCGCGGCCAGCCCGCTGCGGTCGCTATTTTGCTGCAATGCACCATATAGGGTGCAGTAAGGCGATTCGAGCGATTTAGGACTGAAATGATGCACGAGCACCTGCCTGACGACGGCCTGATCCGCAAACTCTGGGCCGGCGAAACTGACGCTTACCGTGAACACCTGCTGCGTCTCGATAAAGACAGCCGCTACCGGCGGTTTTCCGGCGCGGTGGCCGATGAGACGATCGCGCGCCATGCGGCGACCGCCCACGGTCTGAACGTCGTGGTGCACGGGTTCTTCGTCGAAGGCGTGCTGCGCGGCGCCGCCGAGCTTCGTCTCGAAGGCCCGCTGTTTTCCCGCCAGGCCGAAGCCGCTTTCAGCATCGAAGAACCCTGGCAGAGCAACGGCGTCGGCACCGGACTGCTGGAGCGCACGCTGTTGAGCGCGCGCAACCGCGGC
>CAITEM010000585.1 GCA_903891395.1 uncultured Hyphomicrobiales bacterium
CCAAGGTCGTGCTCGACGAAGACAAGGAACGCATCGAAGTCGTGGTGCCGGATCAGCAGTTGTCGCTGGCCATCGGCCGCCGCGGTCAGAACGTGCGTCTGGCTTCGCAACTGACCGGCTGGGATATCGACATCCTCACCGAGCAGGAAGAATCCGAACGCCGCCAGGCCGAGTTCGAAAGCCGCACCAAGATTTTCGTCGAGGCCCTCAATCTCGACGAAGTCGTCGGTCAGTTGCTGGCGTCGGAGGGCTTCGGCTCGATCGAAGAACTGGCGATGGTCGACGAGAAGGAAATCGCGGGCATCGAAGGTTTCGACGACGAGACCGCGAAAGAGCTTCAGGAGCGCGCCAAGGAATATCTCGACAAGCTGGAAAGCGAACTCGACGCCAAGCGTGTCGAACTCGGCGTCGCCGACGAACTCAAGGACGTTCCCGGCGTCACCTCCAAGATGCTGGTCGCTTTGGGCGAGAACGGCGTGAAGACGGTCGAAGATCTGGCCGGTTGCGCGACCGACGATCTGACCGGCTGGACCGAGCGCAAGGATGGCGAGTCCAAGCATGAGGCGGGCTATTTCGACGGTCTCGAGGTGTCGAAGGAAGACGCCGAAGCTCTGATCATGCAGGCGCGCCTCAAGGCCGGCTGGGTGACCGAGGCTGAGCTGGCCGCGCAAGCCGTAGCGCCCGAAGCCGAGCCGGCTGAAGCGCCGAGCGCCTAAGGGAGACGCAATGCTGGCAGAGGTTGCGGACAATGCGCAGGACAACGATCTCGACCGCGGAGCGACCAGTGTCGCCCCGGGGACCGAGCGTACCTGCGCGCTGAGCCGCAAACTCAAGCCGGTCGCGGAACTCATTCGCTTTGTTGTCGGGCCGGCCGGCGAGGCCGTGCCCGATATCAAACGCAAACTGCCCGGCCGCGGCATCTGGATCGACGGCACCCGGACGGCGGTCGAGGAAGCGGTCAAGCGCAACGTCTTCGCCCGTGGCTTCAAGCGCGACGTGAAGGCCGCCCCCGATCTGCCCCTGCAGACCGAGCGGCTGCTGGAAAGCGCCGCGCTCGACGCGCTGGCGATTGCCGGAAAGGCAGGCTTGGTTACCGGCGGTTTCGCCAAGGTCGAGGCGGCCTTGGCGCCGGGCGCACGCAAGGACGGGGTTTTGGCGCTTATTCACGCCTCGGACGGCGCCGCCGACGGAAAGCGCAAGCTGGACGGCGCCTTGCACCGCAATAAAGACGGAAAATCGCGTGAAATCGCGATCGTCGACATTTTTTCCGGGCGGCAATTGGATTTGGCATTAAACCGCCCAAATGTGGTACATGCAGCCCTGCTTACCGGCCCCGGGAGCGAGACTTTTCTCGCTCGCGCCGCGCGCTTGACGCGCTTTAGGACTGGAAACTCGCCCGATGCAGTTAGCGCCGACGCGCCGACGGACGGCGCACTAGATGTGAATGCGCCAATGGATGGCGCACAAGGAACAAGTTCGTAATGAGCGAAACTAAGAATCCTGGTGAAAAGAAACTGACTCTGTCGCTGAAGCCGCGCACCGAAACGGGCGTGGTGCGCCAGAGTTTCAGTCATGGCCGGAGCAAACAGGTCGTCGTCGAGAAGATCAAACGCCGCACCGTCGGCGGTCAGCCCGAGGCCAAGCCCGAGCCGGCGCCGGTCGAAGCGCCGAAGCCCGTGGCGCCGGTCGCCGCCAAGCCCGCGCCCGCCCCGGTCGAAGCCAAGCCCTCCGGCGTCGTGCTGCGCACGCTGACCGAGGAAGAGCGTGTCGCGCGCGCCCACGCGCTTGCCGATTCGCGCGTGCGCGAAGCCGAAGAACGCAAGATTGCCGAAGAAGAAGCCAAACGCCGCGCCAGCCGCGAAGTCGTCGACCAGGTCGAGCGTGACGCCGCCGAGTTGCGTAAGCGCGAGGAAGACGAGCGCCGCAAGCACGAAGAAGAGACCAAGAAGAAGGCCGGCGAAGTCGCCAAGAAGCGACTCGGTGGCGAAGAAGAAGTCAAAAAGCCGGCTCCCGGCCGTATGGCGCTGGAAGTCGAAGAAGACGACGCGCCGCGCGTTTCGCGCCGTCCCGGTGGCGGCGCCGCGCGCCCGGTCACCGCACGTCCCGCCGCGCCCCGCGCCGCGCCGCCGAAAGAACGCGGCCGCCTGACGCTGGTCACTGCCCTGCGCGCCGACGAAGTGCGCGAGCGCTCCGTCGCCTCGTTCCGCCGCCGCACGCAGCGCCTCAAGGGTCATGCTTCCAACGAGCCGAAGGAAAAGCTCGTGCGTGAAGTCATCATTCCTGAGGCGATCACGATTTCCGATCTCGCCAACCGCATGTCCGAACGCGCGGTCGACGTCATCCGCCTGCTCATGCAGCAGGGCCAGATGTTGCAGATCAACGACGTCATCGACGCC
>CAITEM010000586.1 GCA_903891395.1 uncultured Hyphomicrobiales bacterium
CGGCGCCGGTGATGTCATGGACGCCGCCGCGCCTGCCGCCGGCTGCCGACGACACCATGATGCGGCTGCTCGACCTCTACAATCACACCGATCCGGCGCTCGCGCGCGTCATCGAGGAACGCAAGGGCCTCGCCGCGATGGCGAACGCGGGCGGCATGGGCCAGCCGCCGCCGGGCACACCGCCGGGCGGCGGCGCGGCGCAGGTGCGCGCCTATTTCGCCGAGGCCGCGGGTGCGGCCGCGAGTTTCATGGCGCGGCCGGACGGCCCGCGCATCGGCGCGCTGTCGTTCGACGGTTGGGACACGCACGCCGATGAAGGCGCGGCGAGCGGCCGGCTGTCGTCTCTGCTCGGCGCGCTGGACGGCGCCATCGGCGCGGTCGAAACCGGCATGGGCGATGCCTGGAAGGAAACCGTCGTCGCCGTGGTCACCGAATTCGGCCGCACCGCGCGCATCAATGGCACCGACGGCACCGACCACGGCACCGCCACCGTCGCGCTGCTGGCCGGCGGCGCGCTGAAAGGCGGCCGCGTCATCGCCGACTGGCCGGGCGTCAGCGAAGCCGCGCTCTTTGAAAAGCGCGATCTCAAAGCCACCACCGATCTGCGCGCCGTGCTGAAAGGCCTGCTCAAGGATCACGTGCGCGTCGCCGACAAGGCGTTGGCGACCGCGGTGTTTCCCGGTAGCACCGACGTCAAGCCGATGGCGGGCCTGGTCTAGCGCCCTCGATTATTTCCGGCGGCGCGGCTAGCATCCCCCGCAACCGGGGGGCTTCCATGACATTCGACCACATATTGATCGCGCGCGTGCTCTTGACGCTGATGACGGCCGGCTGGTCGCTCGGCACGGTGATTGCCGATTTCAACAAGACTCACGCTACCAACCCGCTGTGGACGCCGCACGCGCGTTTCCATGTGGTCTGGCAGATCTGCAGCTATAACGGCTTCGGCTTGCTCAACCTGGCGCTGATCTGGTGGCCCGGCCCGCTGGCGATCGAGCGGCTCTATCTCGCGGCGCTGATCGGCGTCATCGTCTATGCGGCGTTCTTCGTCGCGCTGTTCTCGATGCCCGTCTACGGCGGCGGCGCCTACGACAGCAACGGCTACGAGCCCTATGACGCGCCGGTGCCGCTGTTCGCCCGCAAGTGGGACGTCAACATCACCGTGTTCTGCGTGCAGTTGGTGATCCTGGCTGCCAGCCTCGTCGCCATTACGCGCTGACCAAAAACAACAAGGCCGGCGACGTGCCGGCCTTGCGTCAACTTGCGGTTCGGAAGCTTTAGTTCTCCGATTCCACGAAGACTTCCTCGCGCCGCTTGCGGATCATCGGCAGCATCGCCAGCGCCAGCAGGAAGAACGCGACCAGCAACAAGCCCGCAGAGATCGGCCGGGTCGCGAACACGGTCGGGTCGCCGCGCGCGATCAGCATGGCGCGGCGCAGATTCTCTTCCATCAGCGGGCCGAGCACGAAGGCCAGCACCAACGGCGCCGGTTCGAAGTCGTGCTTGACCAGCCAATATCCGAACAACCCGAAGATCGCGGCGATCACCACGTCGGTCGGCGAGTTGTTGATCGAGTAGATGCCGATGCAACAGAACACGATGATGGACGGGAACAGCAGGCGATACGGCACCCGCAGCAGGCTCACCCAGATGCCGACCATCGGCAGGTTGATGATGACCAGCATCAGGTTGCCGAGCCACATCGAGGCGATCATGCCCCAGAACAGTTCCGGCTGCTTCACCATCACTTGCGGGC
>CAITEM010000587.1 GCA_903891395.1 uncultured Hyphomicrobiales bacterium
CTTTTCGGGATCATGCGCCCAGCGCCGCTTGCGCGTTGTTGACGCTGTCGGCGCCTTCGATGACGTTGCGCTCAAGCCCGGAGGCCTGCACCGCGATATTCTCGGCAAAAAACCGCGCCAAGGCGGTGCGCGCCGCGCCGTCGCCCTCGCGCAAACTCGCCAGCGCCTGATCGGCCAGCATGCAGCCGCCGGCGGCGTTGCCGAACAGCCGCAGATAAGGCGTGGCGCCCGCGAGCGTCACGTCGGACGTCTTCTGCGACAGCAGCCACTGCGTGGCGCGTTCCAGACTGTCGACGGCTTCGCCCAGCCGCTCAGCCGATGCGCCGAATGCCGGCGCGTTGCTTTCCTTCACCGCCGCCACGGTTTTGCGCAATTCTTCAAGATAGAGACGGACCGTGTTGCCGCCCTCGAGCGGCACCTTGCGCGCCACCAGATCGATGGCCTGAATGCCGTTGGTGCCTTCGTAGATCGCGGCGATACGGGCGTCGCGGTAATGCTGCGCGGCGCCGGTCTCCTCGATGAAGCCCATGCCGCCGTGCACCTGGACGCCGAGCGAAGCCACTTCGATACCGATATCGGTGGAGAAAGCTTTTGCAACCGGCGTCAGCAATGAGGCGCGCTCGTTGGCCGCCTTGCGCTCGGCGTCGGTCTTGCCGCGGTGGCCGCGGTCGAGCGCGACGCCGGTGGCGTAGCAGATGGCGCGGGCACCGCCCGTGAGCGAGCGCATCGTCAGCAGCATGCGCTTCACGTCGGGATAGTCGATGATGGCGTGGCCGCTCTGCTTGCGGTCGCGCGCGTAAGTCGTCGCCTGCTGCAGCGCGCGTTCGGCAATCGCCACGCCTTGCAGGCCGACGGCGAGGCGGGCGCGGTTCATCATGGTGAACATCGCCGCCATGCCTTTGTGCTCCTCGCCGATGAGGAAGCCAACGGCGCCGCCATTGTCGCCATAGACCATGGTGCAGGTCGGCGAAGCGTGGATACCCATCTTGTGTTCGACCGAATGCGCGCGCACGTCGTTGCGCGCAGCGAGCGAGCCGTCTTTGTTCAGCATGAATTTAGGAACGAGGAAGAGCGAGATGCCTTTGGTGCCGGGTGGCGCGTCGGGCAGGCGGGCCAGTACGAAGTGGATGATGTTGTCGGTGAGATCGTGCTCGCCGTAGGTGATGAAGATCTTCGAGCCGGTGAGGCGATAGCTGCCGTCATCCGCGCGCGTCGCCTTGGTGCGGAGCGCGCCGACGTCGGAGCCGGCCTGCGGCTCGGTGAGCTGCATCGTGCCCATCCATTCGCCGCTCACCAGTTTGCCGAGATAGGCCTTCTTGAGGTCGTCGCTGCCGTAGGCGGCGAGCGCGTCGATCGCCGCCATGGTCAGCACAGGGCCGATGCCGAAGGCCATCGAAGCCGAGTTCCACATCTCGACGCAGGCGGCATTGAGTGCGTGCGGCAGGTCCTGGCCGCCCCAATCGGCGGGCGCGACCAAGCCGTTCCAGCCGGCGGCCGCCCAGGCGGTATAGGCCTCCTTCCAGCCTGGCGGGGTCGTCACGACGCCGTCCTTGAACGGAGTTCCGAATGTGTCGCCGATCCGGTTGAGCGGCGCGATCACGTCGGAGGCGAAGCGCCCGGCTTCCTCGATCACCGAATCGACCGTGGCCTCATCGAGATCGCCGTAGAGGCCATCCGCCAGCGCGGCTTTGAGCCCGGCGGCGTGTTTGAGGGCGAAGGCGATGTCGGCAATCGGGGCGCGGTAGGCCATTTGGCTAATCTCGCGGGGGCCGGGGGCGGGTCAATGAGGCCCGGCGGCGGCATGTATAAAGCCTGTCCTCGGGCGTTGATCGGGGGGGTGGCCGCCGCTATGGTCCGCCGCGTTGGGGCGTAGCCAAGTGGTAAGGCAGTGGATTTTGATTCCGCCATCCCCAGGTTCGAATCCTGGCGCCCCAGCCACCCATTCTGAGATGTAGAGAATTTTCTTATTTGTTTGAAAAGGATGCGCCAAATGTAGGCTTTTTTGCCTGAGAGAATCTCTGCGAGGCATTGATTGAGGGTTCGTTCGGCAGTTATCGAC
>CAITEM010000588.1 GCA_903891395.1 uncultured Hyphomicrobiales bacterium
CGCCTTCGCCGAGCACCACGGCAACGTTCGGCACGCCTAGCGCCAGGCAAGCATCGGTCGAACGCGCGATGGCTTCGGCCTGGCCGCGCTCTTCAGCGCCAATGCCGGGATAGGCGCCTGCGGTGTCGACCAGCATGATCACCGGGATGTTGAAACGGTTGGCCAATTCCATCAGGCGCACCGCTTTGCGGTAGCCCTCGGGCCGCGCCATGCCGAAGTTATGTTTGAGGCGGCTTTCGGTGTCGGAGCCCTTCTCGTGGCCGATGACGCAGACGCTCTCGCCGCGGAAGCGGCCGAAGCCGCCGATGATCGCGGTGTCGTCGCCGAATTTGCGGTCGCCGGCGAGCGGAATGAAATTGCTGATCAGCCCCGCGATCGTATCCAGGCAATGCGGCCGCATCGGATGGCGCGCGACCTGGGTCTTCTGCCAGGGCGTCAGATCGGCATAGAGTTCCTTGAGCGCGCTGGCCGCCTTGACCTCGAGCCGGCTGATCTCGTCGCCGACGGCAACGGCGCTGCCGCTCTCGCCCATGGCGCGCAGTTCTTCAACTTTGGCCTCCAATTCGGCCACAGGCTTTTCGAAATCCAGATAGCTACGCATAGGTTCCCGGCAGGGTTGGAAACGCGGTGTGACGCGGAACAAGTCTTTTAGTCAAGCAATCGGGTTAATATGGCTCTTGCGCGGTCCATTGCTACCCATCCGTCAGCGGATGCAGGTCGCGGACCAGCGCCTTGAGGCGCTCTTCCAGGACGTGGGTATAGATCTGGGTGGTCGAGATATCGGCGTGGCCGAGCAGCGTCTGCACCACGCGTAAATCCGCGCCGTTGTGCAGCAGATGGCTGGCGAAGGCGTGCCGCAGGACGTGCGGGCTCAAGCGTTCGGGCCTGATACCGCTGGCGGCGCCGAGTGCTTTCAGCTCGCGGGCAAAATGCTGGCGCGTGATGTGGCCCTGCTCGCCGAACGAGGGGAAGAGCCATTTCGACGGCGCGGCTTCTTTGGCGTCTTCGCGCAGCTTGAGATATTCGGCCATGGCGCGCTTGGCCGCGCCGTTGAGCGGAACCAGTCGCTCCTTGTTGCCTTTGCCGCGCACCACCAGCATGCGCTGGTCCTTGCGCGCGGCCGATGCTGGCAGCGCGACCAACTCCGACACGCGCAAGCCTGTCGCATAAACCACCTCGAGCAGACACAGCAGCCGCGCCGCGCGCAGACGAATAGCCGTTGGTTGCTCGGCGTTCTCGGCATTGCCGCGCGCTTGCGTCAGCAGACCATCGACTTCGGCAATCGACAGCACTTTCGGCAGCGTGCGCCCGCGCTTGGGTCCTTCCAGCACCGCGGCCGGATCGTCGCCGCGCTTACCTTCGGCGTAGAGAAATCGGTACAATTGGCGCACCGCCGACAGCCGCCGCGCCAGCGACGCGGTCGCCAGGCCGCGTTCGGTGACGCTCGCCAGAAATCCGCGCAGATCGTCGGTCGTCGCTTTGGCGACGCTGACTTTGGCGGCGCGCAGATGCGCCAGCAGGTCGTCGAGATCGTTGCGGTAGGCGTCGAGGGTGTTCTTGCCGGCGCCGCGTTCGGCCGCCTGCATGTCGAGAAACAGTTCGACCAGAGATTCGTCGGCGTTGTTTGCCCGGCTGGCCATCCGCGCGCCGTGCTACCGTTGCGGCTTGAGGAATTTATCTTGCGGCACGGTCACTATGATTTCGCGCGGCTTGCTCTGCACGAAAGTCGCGAGCGAGAACACGGCGCCATAGGCCAAGCCGCCGAGCAGGCCGACGAAAACCAAAAATCTGAATAGACTCGGCATGATCGATTTCCAGACCCGTGCCGTTAAGGCCGATCCATTGACAGCGTTACGACCACGTTCCGCAACGGCTGGCAAGACATCGGTTCCGGCCCGCCGCCGCCCGCTCTCGCGGCGGCGCATTTGCTGATATATGGAACCGGTTGGCCGAATTTGGAAGAGGAACATGGTTGACGGCGCGGCACAAAAAACCACTGAAAATGGCCTGGAAGCGGCGCTTTCCGGGGCCGTCAACCGTGCTTTGGCCGGCCGTTCCATCGTGCTGGTCGGCATGATGGGCGCCGGCAAGTCGTCGATCGGCCGCAGGCTTGCGGCGCGGCTCGGCATCCCGTTTGTCGATGCCGACACCGAAATCGAAAGCGCGGCGGGAATGACGATCTCCGAAATCTTCCAGAAGCACGGCGAACCCTATTTCCGTGCCGGCGAGGCCCGCGTCATCGCGCGGTTGCTCGACGGCGTGCCCAGCGTACTGGCGACCGGCGGCGGCGCCGTGATGGACGCCAATACCCGCGACCTGATCGCGTCCAAAGGTATCTCGGTCTGGCTCAACGCCGACGTCGACGTGCTGGTGAAACGCACCAAGCGCCGCACCGACCGGCCGCTGGTCGACAAGATCAAGGATCTGCTGCCGCTGCGCGAGCCGTTCTATGCGCAATCCAGAATCGTCGTGCACTCGCGCGACGAGCCGCACGACACCATCGTCGACGAGATCGTCGGCGCGCTGGCGACGCACCTTCGCGTCCCGGCGCACAAGGAGCCGATGCCATGACCGCGCCCCTGCGCTCGGGTGAGCCCATCGTCGTACCCGTCGCGCTCGGCGCGCGGGCCTATGAAATCGTCATCGGCCGCGGCCTGATCGGCTCATTAGGCGCGCGCATCAAGGCGTTGCGTCCGAACGCCAAGGTCGCGATTGTCACCGACGAGAACGTCGCGGGGAGGCATCTTGCCAGCGCCGAGGCGGCGCTGAAATCGGCCGGCGTCGAAAGTTCGGCCATCATCGTGCCGCCCGGCGAGGGCTCGAAAAACTACGCGACCTTCGAAAAAGTCTGCGAGGCGATCATCGCGGCGCGCATCGAACGCAACGATCTCATCCTCGCACTCGGCGGCGGCGTCATCGGCGATCTCGCAGGCTTCGCCGCGGCCAGCGTGCGGCGTGGCCTCGACTTCGTCCAGGTACCGACGACCTTGCTGTCGCAAGTCGACTCCTCGGTCGGCGGCAAGACCGGCATCAATTCAAAGCTCGGCAAGAATCTGGTCGGCGCCTTCCATCAGCCGGCTCTGGTGATCGCCGATACGGCGCTGCTCGACACGTTGTCCGAGCGCGAATTCCGCGCCGGCTATGCCGAGGTGATGAAGTTCGGGCTGCTCGGCGACGCGGCGTTCTTCGGCTGGCTGGAGAGTAACTGGAAGGATTTGTTCGCCGGCGGCCCGGCGCGCGAGCATGCCATCGCGATCTGTTGCCGCGGCAAGGCCGGCGTGGTGTCGCGCGACGAACGCGAGACCGGCGAGCGCGCGCTGCTCAATCTCGGCCACACTTTCGGTCATGCCTTCGAGGCCGCCGCTGGCTTCTCGCAGCGGCTGCTGCACGGCGAGGCGGTGGCGCTCGGCTGTACGCTGGCGTTCGAATTCTCGGCGCGCAAGGGTCTCATTCCCGCCGCCGATGCGACACGCGTTCGCGCCCATCTTGATGCGGTCGGCCTGCCGACCCATGTCAGTCAGGTGTCCGGTGGCGTGCCGGATGTCGATGTCTTGATGAACCTGATCGCGCAGGACAAAAAAGTGAAACGCGGCAAACTGACGTTCATTTTGGTGCGCGGCATCGGGCGGGCTTTCATCGAAAATGATGCCGATCCTGCCGATGTTCGCGCGTTTCTCTCCGACAAGCTAAAGGCATGATCGCTATTCGATGACCGAAAACGATTGGCTCTCTCTCGTCATCGTCTTTTTTTGCTTGTTGCTGTCGGCCTTCTTTGCCGGCAGCGAAACCGCGTTGACCGCTTCGTCGCGCGCCAGCATGGCGCGGCTTGAGAAGCACGGCAACAAACGCGCCGCCGTCGTCAACCGCCTGCTGCAGCAGCGCGAACGGCTGCTCGGTGCGCTGCTCTTTGGCAATAACGCCGTTAACATCGCGGCTTCCGCGCTGGCGACGGGCGTGCTGCTGACCTGGTTCGGTGACGTCGGTGTCGTCTACGCCACCATTGCAATGACTGTTATCGTCGTGGTGTTCGCCGAAATCCTGCCGAAAACCGCAGCCTTCAATGCTCCCGACCGCATGGCGCTGGCGGTGGCGCGGCCTATGCTGTGGTTCGTCAAATTCTTCGGCCCGGTGCTGATGGCGGTCGAAGCGCTGGTGCGCTGGCTGCTGAAGTTCGCCGGGATGACGGTGGGCGAGGATCAGCAGGTGCTGTCGGCGCACGAGGAATTGCGCGGCGCGGTCGACCTTCTGCATCGCGAAGGCGACGTCGAGAAAGTCGACCGCGACATGTTCGGCGGCGTGCTCGATCTGCGCGAGTTGGAAGTGTCCGATGTGATGATCCACCGCACCAACATGATCACCATCAACGCCGATGATCCGGCCGAAGAAGTGGTCAATGCGGTGATCGCCTCGCCGGTCACACGGTTGCCGCTATGGCGGGGCAATCCGGAAAACATTATCGGCGTCTTGCACGTCAAGGATCTGCTGCGCGCGCTGCACGCGGTCGAGGGCGACGCCGCCAAAGTGGATATCGCGGAACTGATGGCCGCGCCGTGGTTTGTGCCCGACACCCGTTCGGTGTCCGAGCAACTCAAGGCCTTCCGGCGCCGCAAGACGCCCTTCGCTTTGGTCGTCGATGAATACGGCGAAGTCGAAGGCCTGGTCACGCTCGAGGACATCCTTGAGGAAATCGTCGGCGACATCACCGACGAGCACGACGTCGCCATGCCGGGCGTGCGCCGTCAGCCGGACGGTTCGGTCAATGTCGACGGCGCGGTGCCAATCCGCGACCTCAACCGCGCCATGGACTGGAATCTTCCCGACGAAGAGGCCACTACCATCGCCGGTCTCGTCATTCACGAAGCGCGCTCGATTCCGCTGGTCGGCCAGAGCTTCACCTTCCACGGCTTTCGTTTCAGGGTGCTGCGCCGCGCGCGCAATCGCATCACCGCGCTGCGCATCCAGCCGTTGCCGCGCAGGCAGGCGGTCAAGGCGAAGTAGCGGATCGATAACTATAATTCGGCGCCGAAATTATTAACCTTCGTCCGGCGCCTTGGCGTGGATCGCCAGCGCGTGAACGCCGCCGGCCAGCTCATCCGAAAGAATACCGTTGATCAGGCGATGGCGTTCCAGCCGGGTCTTATTTTCGAACGCTTTCGACACGATATAGACCCTATAATGAGTCTGTCCGCCTTCGCGATGACCGGAATGGCCGGCGTGGAGGTGCGATTCGTCATCCACCTTCAGGCTTTGTGGGGCCAGGGCTGCGGTTAGTTTCTGTTCGATGAGATCGGCGGTGCGCATGCTGTGGGAGGTAAGTCGCCGCAGTCTGTGGGTCAATGGTGACTTCGTGGCGGAATCAGGTGCAATGCAACCCTGTCAAGACTTGAACCCGTCACCGATAAAAGCGCATATTCGCCGGTCATGAAAAACGCCAAAGACACCAAAGACGCATCGTCGCTGTTCGACAAGATTCGCGTCAAGCCCGACAAGGATCGCCGCCCCAAGACCGGCGGGCCGGTTTGCGAATGGCATGGCTGTGAGCAGAAGGCGACCAACAA
>CAITEM010000589.1 GCA_903891395.1 uncultured Hyphomicrobiales bacterium
CGACTTCGATTCTTCGATGTTCGTGTGCACAGCTTCCTGCGCGGTGCGCATGCCGTCTTTGGTTATGCAGCGGTAGTTGCCGGCGAGCAGCATCGACCACTTGGCCAGCGGCACGAAAATCGAATCGTGCACACGCAGCTTCACCGGCAATTCGATCTTGACGCCGTCGCCGGGGTCGTAACGCACCGCGTCGATGTCCTTCTCGAGCTGACGCAGGATGACGTTGCCCGGCTCATGGTCGAACTTCGCGACCTTGAAGTTGGTCGGCAGCGTGACGAGCAGCTCGTTGGCCTTGCCGTCCGGCGGGCGGATGGCCTGCGGGTCGGGGCTGCACAGCGTCAGGAAAGCCGGATCGAAATTGTCCCATACCGTCGGATCGGTATAGGCGGGCTTGAGCGCCTCATAGTCGAGGCCGGGGATGCGCTTGATGTAGGGCAGCGGCGGCATGTTCATGATCGACATGGTCGGCACCTTGGACTTCGCCACCGCGTCGAGCAGTTCGCGCACGCCGGGCGAGCGATACTGCGGTTCCTGCATGGCGAGACCGACCAGATCGTAATCGGCGGGATTGACGCCTTGCGGTCCGCCGGCGGTCACCTTGCCGGGCAGTTTCTGCGAGTCGAGCAGCACGGGCTCGGCGCGACCGCGCACCGGCAGCTTCACCTTGAAGCCTTCGGCGTTGATCCGATCGGCTTCCGCCGGAAGACAGACGTGATGGATCTTGTGGCCGCCGAACAGCATCTTCGACGCCAGCAGCGAGCCGTAGGCCGCGCCCATGATGAGAATATTGTACGCTGGCATAGCAAAGTGCTCCTTGTCGCGAATTCGTGAAATTCGAATGAATTTGAGGCCCTGGTGGCCGTTGGTGGGGGCAGACTATTGCGGGCGGCTTAGCGATGCAATGCGGAGGATTCTTCACGGCACGGTGTGCGCGAAGGGTGAGCTTTGCTTTCCTACTTATTCCTCCTCTGAAAGGCTTTCCTTACCCTCCCCTGGAGGGGGAGGGTGAAGAGAAGCAGACACGATTCATCGCCCGTATTCTTTATCGGCCCCGGGCAGGCCGTCGTCTCGAACGCTTCATTCTCTGCACCCTCCAATACGAGGGCGCGCGGAACGCCGGGGCGCCAAACGCCCCGCAGCTCTGTGCACGATGAGTTTTATGAGTGCACAGACATAGTCACCACGGTGTGCCGGCTTCCCGGCGTCCCGCGCGCAGTGTTTATAGGTTTGCTCCGCAAAGCCCCCGGTGGACTGACCTTTCAGGCATCCTTCGAGGACACCTATCCACCGCTGCGGGGGTTCGTTGCGCTCGTGGCGGCATCCGCCGCTTCGGACCCCTGGTATCCGGGCCTTTGCCTTGAGATGACGCACGCAAGCGCACTTCCGCCCCTGTGATGCGCGGCTGGCGCATCGGGACCAAGCGGCTTGGACCGCCGGAAGGGCATGTGCGTCGCATCTCCAACGCGCCGTCCGGCCACCGCTCCCCGCCCAACGTCTGAAGACGCGGATCAAACGCCCCTCGTAACTGGGTGGGATGAAGGGCATATAATCCATGCAGTGGATTAAAGTCAAGAGGCAGGAGAGATTATTTTCCGCTCCAGATCCCTCGTGGTGAGGAGCCGCGCAGCGGCGTCTCGAACCATGAAAGCCCGGATGTTTCGGGGGCCTTCATCCTTCGAGACGGGCCTTCGGCCCTCCTCAGGATGAGGCGGAGAGAGGATTGCGCAACTCCCTCAACCGCTCTTTCCCGCGAAAGCGGGAATCCAGTTCTTTGCTGAAGTGCCGGGTCCTCGCTTTCGCGGGACGAGCGGGAGATGTTTCCGCGGCGCTTTCGCGCCTACTGCGCCTTGGCGCTCTTGTTCGCCGACTGCGCCAGCAGCGCCAGATTGTTCTGCACGTATTTGTTGCCCGGCTCCTTGCGCTGCGCCGCCGTCAGCTTGGCGCGCGCGGTCTTGAGATCGCCGCGCAGCATGTAGGAGTAGCCCTGGTTGTTGAGCACCTCGGCGGTCGGACCCTCGATGACCAGCGCCTGATCGTAGGCCGAGTCGGCCAGTTCGAACTGGCGCAGCCGGTCGTAGGACGCCGCCAGCCCGAGCCAGGCCTCGGCGTTGCGTGGATTGCGTTCGGCGGCGTGGCTGAAATGTTTCGCCGCCGTGTCGAACTTGCCGGCGCGGTATTGCTGCTTGCCGAGGCTGATGTCGTCGTCGGCGCGCGGCGCGATCGAGCCGGTGCTCTCGTCCGGCGGCACCGAAGCCTGCGCGTCACTGCCCGCGGCCTGCGCCATGCCGAAGGGCCGCGAGGAGGAATCTGTGGTGTTGCAGCCGGCCAGCCCCAAGGCCGCTGCCGCCACGACCATCGCTCGGACTATGCCAGTACGCATCACAAAAACCTGACGGAGGGCCCGGAATGGGACGCCGCCACGCTAGGCGAGCTTGGTTAATAAGGTATTTCGCCGTCCCGCCTGCCCACCCCGGCGGCCCACGCAAGCCCCGCCGCAAACAGGACTTTTGCCGCGTTGCTCCTGGGGTGCGGTTACGGCAACATGCCGCAAAACAGACCGGACACCGGCCGCAATAAAAATACGCAGGGAGTAGTCAATGTCGAAGCCGCGCATCAGTTACATCGACCCGGCCACCGTCACCGACCCGGCCATGCTCGCCGAATTCGAGCGTTGCGCCCGCGAGGGCACGCCGCGGCCGGAAAGCCAGGCGATCCGCGCCCACGTGCCGGCCACCTTCTGGTCCTTCGCCAACACCTGGCGCGACGTGTTCAAGAACGGCGTCGCCGACCACAAGATCAAGGAGTTGTGCCGCATTTATGTGTCGCGCTCGGTGCTGTGCGAGTTCTGCGGCAACCAGCGCTCGATCAAGGCGGCCAAGTCCGGCCTCAAGGAAGACGACTATTCCGACCTGATCAATTTCGAGAGTTCGACGCGCTATGACGACCGGCAGAAGGCGGCGCTCGCTTACGCCGAAGCCATCACCTGGGATCTGCCGGCCGGCGATGAACTGTGGACGCGGCTGCACAAGCACTACAGCGAGCCGGAACTGGTCGAGATCGGCTACTTCGTCGCCATCACCATGGGCCAGCAGCGCTGGCTGCGCACGCTGAACATCGAGCATCACCAGATCCTCGCCGGCACCGACGGTTCGATGGCGCCAGGCTTCGAAACCGAGGACGCGCTGAAGCGCTCGAAGAGCGCACAAGACTATTGGGCCAAGATTGCACCCAAGCCGTCGTCCGAGGCCGCCGAGTGATGCAGCAGCCGTCGCAGACATCTGCCGCGATGTTGCCTGTTGCCAGTGCCGAGCCCCGCATCCGCGTGCGCGGCCTCGGCAAGCATTACGGCGCGCTCGAAGTGTTCAAGAACATCGACTTCGACGTCGGCGCCCGCGAGATCGTCGCCATTGTCGGCCCGTCCGGCTGCGGCAAGACCACGCTGCTGCGCTGCATCGACGGCCTGCTGCCGCACGACGCCGGCGAGATCCTGGTCGGCAACGAGCGCGTCACCGAGCCGATTGCCGGCGTCGCCATGGTGTTCCAGCAGTTCGGGCTGTTTCCCTGGAAGACCGTCACCGAGACCGTCGCCTATGGCCTGCGCATGGCCGGCGCGCCCAAGGCCGAGATCGA
>CAITEM010000590.1 GCA_903891395.1 uncultured Hyphomicrobiales bacterium
AACGAATAGTGGTCGACCTGCCATTTCGACAGCGCGCTCGAAATCGAGAACATGAAGGTGGCGCCGACCATGTACAGAATGCCGAGCGGCACCTTGTCGATGCGCACAAAAGGCCGGGGGGCGGTATCTTTGCTTGGCGTGGTCATCAGTTGGCCGCCATCGCTTCTTCCAGCATCCGCGCCTTCTTGGCGCTCTCGTGCCAGAGCAGGAAGATGCCGGACACCACGACGATCGCCGAGCCGGCGATCAGGCCAAGCGTTGGGACGTCGCCCCAGAAGACAAAGCCCAGCACGATCGCCCAGACGAGATGGAAATAATAGAACGGCCCGACAGCGGCGGGCGGCGCCATCGACAGCGACCGCGTCCACCAATATTGCCCGAGCGCGTTGATCACGCCGTTGAACAGCATCATCGACAGATCGGCGCCAGTCGGCGCGGTGAAAAAGAACGGCGCCAGCGCGGTATAGAAGATCGCGAGGAACACCATCTGATACATCGTCAGCGTATCGGCGGACTCCGTCACGGTCATGCCGCGCACCGCGGCGGTGACGCTGCCGAACAAAATGGCATTGCCCAACGCAAACAAAGCGCCGACGCGGAAGGTGTCGGCCCCCGGCGCCGCCACCAGCAAGACGCCGAGGAAACCCGCGGCCAAGGCCAAGCCGCGCGCCAGGCCGATTTTTTCCTTGAGCCAGACCACCGCGAACAGCGCGGCAAAGATCGGCGACGAGAAGTTGATGGCGATGGCGCCGGCGAGCGGCATCATGCCGAAGGCGATGACGATCAGGCATTGCGCGACGGCCTGCGTCGTGCTGCGGCCGGCGTGATCGCGCAGTCGATTGGTGCGGAAGACGGCAAAGCCGGTGCGCGGCAGGATCAGCACTGCGATGGTGACGATGCCGGCGAGCGCGCGGAAGAACAGCACCTCGATGGCCGGGTAGCTGGCGACCTGCCACTTCGCCACCGCGCTCGAGGCCGCGAACATCACCGTCGCACCCAGCATGTACATGACGCCGAGCGGGATGCGGTCGATGCGTGCGGTGGCACGCCGGTCGATCGGGTCGGATGTCACGGGGAGAGCCTCAGCCGGAACGGGCAGTCTGCCTAGCATAGGGCCACGCGCGCGAGCAGGGCCAAATGCGAATGGCGGGCCTGCCTGAGGCGGCCTCTAGTCCAGGCAGGCCGCGCACTTGCAGCCGGTCTTGGCGAGAAACATCTCCACGTATTCCTCGCCGTAATCGATCGTGATCTCTTCGCCGGCGGCAATTGTTTTCTCAGCGCGAAACATCATGCGGCCGCGCACCGTTTCGGCCTCGGCATTGGCGTCGCAGGAGTGGTTGACGTAGCGCGCCATATTGCGGCGCGAAGAGCCGTCGATGGTCCAGCGGTTGTTGAGCTCGAACAGATATTTATTGGCGCGGCGGCGCTCGATCTCCTTCGCCTTGGCGTTGGGGATGAGGCGGCCTTTGTATTCGACGATCAGCGTCCGCTTGGGGATTTTCTCGGTGGCGAACAGGCCGAGACCGGTCTTGGACCGGGCGACGCGGAACCTTTTCGGCAGCTTCATGACGTGCGTTTGGCGGCCTTGGCCCGTTTCGCGGCGCCGAGCCGCCGCTGTGCGGCGCGCTCGCGCTTCAGTCTTGCTTCCTTGCGCTGGCGCTTGGCGCGCAATTCGACGGCGCGCTTGTTGCGGCGCTTGCGGCAGCGCGAGCACTGGCAGTTCGACTTGCCGATGACGTTCTTGAGATAGTCGATGCCGTAATCGTAGACGATCTCGTCGCCCGGCTTGATGTTCTTGATGGCGCGGATGAAGACGCGCTTTTTGACGTTGTAGCTGTCGGCGTTGGGATTGCAGGAATGGTTGCCGTAGCGCGCGACGTTGCTGCGCGCCGCGCCGTCGATGGTCCAGCGGCCGTTGATCTCGTAGAGATAGCGGTTGCCGCCGGCCTCGGCTTTCGCGGCCGCCTTGCCGGTCAGCAGGGGGCCTTTGTACTCGACGATCCGGCTGTTCTTCCTGATCGGCTTGGTGGCGAAGAGGCCAAGGCCGGTGCGGGCGCGGCCGACGCGAAAGGGTCTGCGTGACATTGCGGCTGTGCGATTCCAACGACAAAGAAGCGTTCGAGATTGCAGATGGCGCAGGCGGCGTCAATGCGTCTGTCGCTTCAATCGGCCTGCTCCCACAAGGGAAAAGCGCCATTGCCGCGTCTGGAGCGCCGTTCCATGATGCCGGCCGTCAAAGCACGGGGAACAGACCATGCCGTCCAGCGCCAATGCCCAAGAGTGGCCGGAACTGCCTTACGCGGCCTGGAAGGACACCGCGGCCACGCTGCAGCTCTGGACCCAGATCGCCGGCAAGATCCGCCTGGCGAAGACGCCCTGGCTCAACCACTCCTGGCACGTCACGCTGTACGTCTCGGCGCGCGGCCTGACCACGGGGCCGATCCCTTACGGCGCCAAGGTCTTCGAGATCGAGTTCGACTTCGTCGATCATGTGCTGTGGGTGCGCGGCAGCGACGGCCACGCGCGGCAACTGATGCTCAAACCGATGCCGGTGGCCGAGTTCTACAGCGAACTGATGGCCGCGCTCAAAGACCTCGGCATCGACGTCAAGATCAACACCACGCCCTGCGAACTGGCGGACTGCATCGCCTTCGAGCAGGACACCATGCACGCGTCCTACGACGCCGCGGCGGTGCAGCGGTTCTGGCGCGTGCTGATCTCGGCCAATCGCGTGCTGTGGCGCTTCCGCAGCGGCTTTCTCGGCAAATGCAGTCCGGTGCATTTCTTCTGGGGCTCGTTCGATCTGGCGGTGACGCGCTTTTCCGGGCGCACCGCGCCGCGCCATCCTGGCGGCGTGCCGCATCTGCCGAATGCCGTCGCGCAGGAGGCCTATTCGCACGAGGTCTCGAGCGCCGGCTTCTGGCCCGGCTCGACTGGACCGGTCGATTACCCGGCGTTCTATTCCTACGCTTACCCGGCGCCCGCCGGCTTTGCCGAGGCCAAGGTGAAGCCCGACGCGGCCTTCTTCGCCAAGGACCTCGGCGAATTCATTCTGCCCTATGAGGCGGTACG
This sequence comes from uncultured Hyphomicrobiales bacterium, assembly GCA_903891395.1. Taxonomy (GTDB): domain Bacteria; phylum Pseudomonadota; class Alphaproteobacteria; order Rhizobiales; family Xanthobacteraceae; genus Pseudolabrys. Next base: position 3,073 of record CAITEM010000590.1, read on the forward strand.
CACCGCGCGCGATCCCGACGCCGCGCTGATGGAATTTCTGGTCAGCACCTATGAGGCGGCGGCCGATCTCGCCACATGGGACCGCAAGGCGCTCGAATGCGGCTTCGGCGAAGCCGGCAAGGTGAGGGCGCTCTAACCCGTTTGAACCTTTTGGCCGCGGCCTGCGACCAAACCTCGACTGCCTCCCGACGTAAAGGCACAGCCGATGATGAAAGCCGGATTGATTGTGGCCGCGGCGCTGCTGAGTGCCACCCATGCGTTCGCGCAGAACGCGCCGGAGCCGCCGCCGAAGCCCGATGCCGGCGCCACGGCGCAGACCAATTGCATTGATGAGGAAGACCACTACCGGATGGACGGCAAGAAGCCGGTGTTTTTCATCGCGCTCACCAACAAATGCGAAGCGCGGTTGAGGTGCAAGGTGTTTGCCAATGTGTCGAGCGCGCGGGGCAGTGCGCTCGGCCATAGCACGCTGGTGCTGGCGCCGAAATCGCGCGGCGCCGCGGCCAAGCAGACCTTCACCATGCGGGTCAAAATGATCGGCGGCAATTCGATGTCCGACCGCGAATGCCGGGTTTTCTAAAACGAGATCGCGTCACGTCAAAACTTCACACAAAGGAACTGTCATGACCAAAGCTCAACGCCTTGCCGGCCTCGCTCTTTCCGCTGCCTTCATCGCGCTTGCTGTCGCGCCGGCCTCGGCTGAAACGCTGTTCAAGATCGTCACCGTCAAGGACGACGTCACCGTCGGCCTTAACGATGCCGAACTACAGGAATACGGCGACGCCGGCGGCATTGCCAAAGCCATCGCGGCCAAGGGCTCGCTCACGCTCTGGCAATACGCCGTGACCAAGCAGGGCAGCGAGAGCATGGTGGCGCCGCGCGCCAAGATCGGCGTGCTGGCCGCGAGCTCGCTGCGCGTCGAACCCTACAAGCAGCCGTTCAAGGTGCTGCCGCACGAGTAGCGGCTTCAGGAGAGGGTCGTGCGGCGTGCAATCTTGCTCACGGTGTTGGCGATTTGTTGCGCGGCGGCGGCGCATGCGGCCGATAGTGGGCTGGAATATCGCCTCAAGGTTTCGGACGGCGTGCCCTTCGCCTTCGACCATGCCGAAGAGCAGTATTTCTCGCCTTTGCCGTTCATGACCGCGGTAGATTTCGAGAGTGTGCGCGCGCACAAGTCCGACAACCCGAACACGCCGGGCGATTGGGAGATCGAGCTGACGCATACCGCCATCGGCCGCGCCAAATTCCGCGCCGTGGCCGACGCCGACCGCAGCCGCGAGTTCTGCCTGGTGTTTCACGGCACGCTGTATCAATGCGACGCTTTTCCGCCGGTGATGAAAGGCGTCTACGACAAAGGCCTGACGATCTACGGCGGCCTCACGCCGGCGATGGCGACGAAGCTGGCTGGCGAGATGAGCCAGGAAATCCGCCGCGCGCATGGCCAATAGCCGCTTCACCCGCAATCGCATCGCGATTACCGCCGTCATCATGCTGGGCGGCGCGATCTTTCTGGCGTCCGGCATTCCAAATCTCGTGGCGACGTTTCTTTATGTCGGCGTCTGCCAGAGCCTGTTTCCGTCAACGGTGTCGTGGGACAGCCACGGCGCTTACGTGAAGTGCGACGGCGCCATTGCCGGCAATGCGTGGCCGGCAACGCCCGCCGCTGCGTGCCAGGCGATGCACCTGTGCGCCAACGAGGCGACGCTGACCGACGCCCAGAGCAAGACGCTTGCCGCGCAGATCGCCAAGACGCCGGGCTGTCCGGCGCTGTGACCTCCGCGCATGGATCTCGCCCTGCGGACAGACGCAATTGCCGGTTTGTTGCGCGGGCATCGCGTGCATGGGAGGATCAGCGGCCAATAAGAAAAGCTTAAGGGAAGGATTCGCCGTGGCATTCAACTGGATGAAAACGCTCGCCGTCTTGCTGTTGATCGCCGCAGCGCCCGCCGCGCACGCGCAGGACGTCTATCCGTCGCGATCGATCCAGATGATCATCCCCTTTGCGGCCGGCAGCGCGGGCGACGTCGCCTTGCGTATCGTCACCGCCAAAATGGCGACGCTGCTCGGCAAACCCATCGTCATCGAAAACGTGACGGGCGCCGCCGGTATCATCGGCGCCGAACGCGTCGCGCGCGCCGCGCCCGACGGCTACACCATCATCGGCATGGGCGACAGCGTCGTCACCACCGTGCCGATCCTGAACAAGAATGTGAAATACGATCCGTTCAGAGACTTCGAACTGGTCTGCCAGGTCGTCAATTTCGAATGGGTGCTGGTGACCAATCCGTCTTTTCCGGCCAAGAACGTGCAGGAGCTGGTCGCGCTGGCGAAGGCCAAGCCCGGCACCATCGATTTTTCGTCCGGCGGCAATGGCAGCCCGCAACACATCGCGATGGAAATGCTCGAGGCCAAAACCGGCATCAAGCTCGCGCACGTGCCGTATCGCGGCGCCACCGCGGCGCTGACCGACGTCGTCGCCGGCACCGTGCCGCTGACCTTTACCGCCATCGCGGTGGCCGAGCCCTTCATCCGCAGTGGCAAGGTGCGCGTGCTCGGCACCGGCGGCCCGAAGCGCGCCGCGTCGCTGCCCGACGTGCCGACCGTGGCCGAAGAAGGCGTGCCGGGCTTTGCCTGGTCGACCTGGAATTCGATCATGCTGCCGAAGGGCACGCCGGCCGCGATCATCGACACGTTGCACAAGGCGGTGGTGACGGCGCTCAAGGACGACGACGTCAAGGCCAGGCTCGCCAACGTGGGCGTCGTGCCGAACGGCAACACGCCGGCCGAGTTCAAGGCCAACTTGGCAAAGAGCTACGCGGAGATGGCGGAGCTGATCAAGAACGCCGGGATTACGATGGAAGAGAAGTAGGGGGGCGTTTCGCCTCGTCCTGGCAGACGACGCTGCGCTGGGCGCGTTAGCGACTATGGCGGACTACGCTCCGCTCATCCGCCCTACGGGCTCAGCCGGGTCACCGGGATAAACCCGGTGACGACAAACGAAAAATCTATATAATGCCGCCATGACCAAGCTTCTGCGCGATGCAATCAGCCAGGTCGAACAACTGCCCGACGGCGAGCAGGACGCCGCCGCCACGGCGATGCTTGATTATCTGGCGCACAAGCGAGACCTCCGCGTTTCCGACGCCGATCTCGCGGAAATCCGCCGCCGCCGCGCCAATCCAAACCGCAAGCTGGTCTCGCATGACGAGGCGCGCGCGCGCATCAAGCGGCTCGGTGCGTGAAGCTCGTTTTCGACGAGCAGGCGCTTGCCGACCTCGAAGGCATTTACAATTGGATCGCGAAAGACAATCCGACCGCCGCCAAGGCGGTGGTCGAGCATCTGTTCGAAAGCACCGAGCATCTCGCTACGTTTCCGAAGATGGGACATGCGGGCCGCGACGAGGGCACGCAAGAATGGGTCGTCCCGCGGCTGCCTTACATTGTGATCTACGAAATCCACGCCGAGCGAAACGAAATGATCATCGTCGCCGTGGTGCATGGAAGGCAGGATCGGGAAGAACCATAGCCCGCATGCAGCGAAGCGGAATGCGGGACCGGTGCCGCCAAGAATCCCGGATTTCGCTGCGCTCCATCCGGGCTACGGCTGCTTCAATTTCCCCTCATGGTGAGGAGCGTAGCCGGAGCGTCAGCGAAGGCTATGCGTCTCGAACCATGAGAGCCCGCAAAGAAGGCGGCGATGTCACGGGCCTTCATCCTTCGAGACGCGCCCTGCGGGCGCTCCTCAGGATGAGGGTGGGAGAGATTGTGCGCGTAGGGCGCGTTAGCGAAGCGTACGCGCCGGCCTCGGTCGGAATGGCGGATTACGCTTCCCGACTCCGAAAGCAGCAAGGTTGTCTTGGTACGACAAGCCCAAATTATAAAACCTAAGAGTACAAAAGCTGCGGCGGCTGAGAAACTTGCTGAAAGATACCAAAATCTCGATGTTTCTTCGCTGCGAGCCCTTATGAAAGCCTCTGCTGAGGCGAGAGCTGTTTTGGCACCGTCGTAATCATGGTCCAACGCGCAAGCGATGGCTTCGCCTACTAGGCGTTTGAATTGTAATTTCGTGGTGCTCTCAATTCCAGCACAGGGAAATGATTCTATGACGGCCGCCGCGTTAAGAGCGGGCATTGAGCATCTTAAGATTATAGTTGGGCCCGGTAGGCGCGCGGTCGTCATATTGCGGAGATGACTCCCAATCGATATCTCCGTTTTGGTCGATAAATACGATGTAGTCCTTTGTCGCCGTTACAAGCACCAAAGGAGTAATATGATCCCATAATTCCTTGTAATCGCCACGTGCGCTGGTCATAAATCGCACTATCATATAACCACAATCAAAGCGCAACTCATGCGCGCAGCAACTGTGATTTCACCCCATGAACGCGCCCCTTTCCCCACCCCTTGCCACACCCCCCTACAAACACACGCCGCTGTTTCCGCTCGGCAAGGACAAGACGACCTACCGCCAGGTGACGGCCGAGGGCGTGTCGGTCGAGCAGGTGCTGGGCAAAGAAGTGCTGGTGGTCAGCCACGAGGCGCTGCGCGCTTTGGCCGAGGCCGCCTATACCGACATCAA
>CAITEM010000591.1 GCA_903891395.1 uncultured Hyphomicrobiales bacterium
ACCGTGCAGCGCCATGCCGTCCGCAATCCCGATTGGGGCGTGCTTGCGGCATTCGCTCACGCTGCCGTCTGTATGGTGACCGCCAATCCCATACGGTTCGCGGCTCCATTCAGATTGAGAGTGGGCGAGCGGCCAGAAAGCACAGTTGCCGCAGCACTCAACTTTTTGGTTCCAATCGCTCATCGTCTCGACCCCTTACGGCCCATCTATGCCTTACGCTTGATCGGCACGACCTTCGCGCCGGTGTCGCAAACAAATTGCGGATGCTGGTGCTTCATGTGCTCTGTCATGTTCGAGAACGTTCGTTGACAGCATGGGCAGGTGCCGGCCGCCGTCCGCTTCTGGAGGCGCTTGGTAGCCCGCTCAGCCTTGTCAGCCCGCGCTTGTTCGGCGGCGATCCGGTCGTCGCGTTCGGCAAGTTGCTGCGTTAGCCGGTCGCGCTCTCGTCGGAGCTTGTCGGCAGTGCTTTCGCAGTAGGCGCGCGGGTGCCCGTTAGGACAGTAGAAAGTGTCCTTGCTTTCCAGCTTATCCTTCTGGAATTTTTCAGGGAGTCCGAAGCGGCATCCGCATTTACCGCACTCGACCGTAACGAAGGTGTCGAACATCTGTCTCTCCTGACCGTTCTCTGCCGTTCTCCGCCCGTTCTCTGAGGCCCCGCGAATTACCGTTGGGCTAGCGGGCGCCTGAGCCAAGTCCACTCGGCATATGCAGACGCAAAGTTAGAAACGGCATTGGCCGGCGCGAATGCCTTACCTTCAATCGCGTAGGCCGCATAAGCCGCCTTGACCTGCAATTCCCCAGGCCACTCTACGCAAGCCCTGTCTGCCCACTGGCGGAAACCCTTTTCGGGAAATTGCGCCGCGGGTGCCGGCCCTTCGAGTCGAGCGATAAAATCTGTGATGCGTTGGTCCGGCCGGAACCACTCACCTCGTATTCGGAGGTCCTGAAAGAGGGCGTGAACGGCCTGCTCATCAGCCATCGTGCCAGGAAATTTTGCGAGCGGCTTTAATTCGCGGGGAGTGCTTATTTGGAGATCGGCTACGCGACCATCTGGCGCTCCAGAGAATCCAATTTTTACGGCTTCTCCATCGGTGACAAAATATACAAAGCCACTCATCCGCTGATGATATGCGAGCACCCTCGATGGCACAGTTTCGGCACGGCTATCCGTCACGTTTCCTGATACGTTCATGGTCTTTCCCGCTTTGTGTGTCTTGTAATTACAGCTACTTAGCGTAGCGCGCCTTCTCGGCTGGAAGGCCGCGGGACTGCCGACCAAGACGTAACTCAGGCGTGGTCTTCCGGCCGCCAGCGGCGGTGCAGCCATAGCCATTGTTCGGGATATTCCCGAATCCAGCCCTCGATCACCGTGATGACTTTCTGCATGGTGCCGGGAATATCGACTTTGCCGGCGGCATCGCGCACGGGGACGATCTCCTCGGTCAGTTCGGCGCGAAAACGGTGGCCGGGCAGACGGACGATGCGGGTGCCGTGAATCGGGCAATTGAAGTGTTGCGCGAGTCGCGCCAGCAACGGGTTGGCCATGGTGCGCTGGCCGAAGAACGTCACCGGCACGCCGCGGACGTACTACTGATCGACCAGCATGACAACATGGGCGCCGCGCTCGAGCGCCTGGGAGATTTTCATCGGCGCGCTTAGATCGGTCGAGATGATCTCGCCCATACTGGCGGCGCGGGTCTCTTCCAGCCAGGCGTCGACCGCGGCGATGTTCGGCTTGCGATACAGCACCGCGCTGTCGAGCTTGTAGGTCGCGGCACACACCGCCGGCAATTCCCAGTTGGCGAGATGCGCGGCGAAGATCAAAGCCGGCTTGCCGTCGTTCTGGAGTTGGAGAAAGCGTTCGATCGATTCAGGGCCGAGCTGAACCCGGCTGTCTTCCGGATGCTGATAGGCATCCTCGTTCCAGAGCCGGTCGAGTTGAGCGAACTCGGCGCCCATGCGGCCGACATTGTCCCAGACGCCGCTGAGGATCGTTTCGATTTCCGCGGCCGATTTTTCCGGGAAGGCGGCGGTGAGGTTGTCGCGGCCGATGCGGTTTTCCTTCAACAGCGGGCCGAGCTTGCGCATCATCCAGCCGGCGAAATCGGCGCTGCGGTCCGGATTGGCCAGCCGCATCAGCTTGAGCACGCCGACGGCCAGAAAACCGGCCAGCGCATTGCCGGCGTGTTTAACGCCGCGGCGCAGGCGTCGGCGCAAGTTAGACATTTTTGTCGCTCATGATCTTTTCCGAAAACCCGTTTCCACTTTTCGGGATCATTCGCTAGAAGTTCACAATCACTTTGCCGAACACCTGGCGGCCTTCGAGCCGGGCGAGGCCTTGCTCGAAGTCGGGCAGCGCAAATTCTGAATCGATGATCGGCGAAATACCGGCCGCCATCTTCGACAGGCTGTCGCGGATGTTGCGGATCTGGCAGCCGAACGAGCCGAAGATTTTGTATTGCTGCTGAAACAGTTGCATCAGATTGATGGTGACCGACGGCCCCGCGGTCGAGCCGCAGGTGACAAGCCGGCCGCCGCGCTTGAGTACGAAGAGCGAGGCGTTGAAGCCTTCGCCGCCGACGTGCTCGAACACGACGTCGACGCCCTTCTTGGCGGTCAGCTTGCGGGTGACGCCTTCGAAGCGCTCGGTCTTGTAATTGATGACGTGATCTGCGCCCAAGGCTTTGGCCTTGTCCGCCTTGGCGTCGTCGCCGACGGTGGTGATGACCGTGCAGCCGATCGCTTTTGCCATTTTGATGGCGACCGAGCCGATGCCGGAGCCGCCGGCGTGCACCAGAATGGTCTCGCCCGGCTTGAGCTTGGCGTTGTCGAACAGCATGTGCTCGGTGGTGCCGAAGGCGATCGGCGCGCAGGCGGCGTCGCGGAACGACAGGCCGGCGGGGACGGGGACGACGAGGCGCGCCGGCAGAGTGATCAGGTCGCGGGCAAAGCCGTCGATGTGGAAGCCCATGATGCCGGCGACGTTCTCGCAGAGATTGTCGCGGCCCTCGCGGCAGGCGGCGCAGTGACCGCAGGTCATGGCGCCATACATCGCGACTTTGTCGCCAGCTTTAAAGTTCGAAACGCCGGCGCCGGCGGCCGCGATTTCACCGGACGCCTCGGCGCCGACCACCAGCGGCAGCTTGCGCTTGGCGAAAGCCATGCCGCGAAAGCCCCAGACGTCGAGATGATTGAGGCCGACGGCCTTGATGCGGACCTGCACTTCGCCCTCGGCGGGCGCTGGCGGGTCCGGCAGCTCGACCAGCTCGAGCTTACGGTCGCCGATGAGTTGAAGTGCGCGCATGCGGTGTGTCTTCTCGTTGCGAACGGTTCGATCGAAAACCGGGAACGCTCAGGATTAAGCCGGTTCGAGGCCCATCACCAGCGAGACGTTTTGCCCGCCGAAGCCGAACGAGTTCGAAATGGCATGGGTGACGCGGGCGTCGCGGGCTTTGTCCGGCACCACGTCGAGCGGGATCGCCGGGTCGGCCAGATAGTTGATGGTGGGCGGGATACGCTGGTTCTGCAGCGTCAGGAACGTGATCACGGCCTCGATGGCGCCGGCGGCCGACAGCGTATGGCCGATCATCGACTTGTTCGATGAGATCGGCACGCTCTTCATGCGCTCTCCGAACACGGTGGAAACGCCGAGATATTCCATCTTGTCGTTTTCCGGTGTGCTGGTGCCGTGCGCGTTGACGTAGTCGATGTCGTCGGGCGCCAGTCCGGCGTCTTTCAGGCCGTTGGCAATGCAGCCGATGATGGGCTTGCCGTCCGGGCTCGAGCGGGTGCGGTGGAACGCATCGGTCATCTCGCCGCAGCCTTCCATGACGCCGAGAATTTTTGCGCCGCGGGCTTTGGCCGAGTCGTAGCTTTCCAGCACCAGGGCGCCGGCGCCTTCCGCCATGATGAAGCCGTCGCGCGTCTTGGAAAACGGCCGCGACGCGCCGCTCGGATTGTCGTTGCTGGTGGACAAAGCCGACAGCAGCGAAAAGCGGATCAAGGCTTCGGGATTGATCGAGCCGTCGGTGCCCATGCAAAGCGCCGCGTCGGTCTCGCCGCGGCGGATGGCTTCGACGCCGAGCTGGATCGCGGTCGCGCCGGAAGCGCAGGCAGTCGACAGCGAGATCGGCGAACCTTTGGTGCCGAACTTGTCGGCGAGGTGCTCGGCGACCGAGCCGAACAGATAGCGGTGATGAAAGCTGGGGAATTCCCGGCTGACGCGCAGCAGGTCGTCGTAGCTGACCTTGTCGTTGGCGCCCGACCGCGCACCGACTTCGAGCCGCTGCGACCAATCCATTTCAATCGGCGGCACGGCGAGGAAGAGGGGGCCTGGAAAATCGCCTTTGGTGCCGATGCCGGATTCAGAAATCGCTTCGTCGGCGGCGAGATCGGCGAAACTCTCCGACAGCGCCGCGGTGCACGGCTGCGGCGGCAGAAAATCGATGGTGCCGGCGATGCGGGTCTTGAGGCCGTCGGTGGGGAAACGGGTGATGGCGCGAATGCCGGATTCGCCGGCGGTCAGCTTGGCCCAATTATCGGCCTTGCCGGCGGCGAGCGAGGTGACGAGGCCAAGGCCGGTCACCACGACAATCGGGCGGCCGAGCTTGTCTTTGGTCGATGCCATCTCAGTTCTCCCTCAGCCGGCTTTGTCGAGCAGCGCGAGGCCTTCACCCCGCCAGTGCCCGACGCTGGTCACCAGGATCTGGCTCAATTCCCCGTTCATCGGCCGTTCCAGCCCCGTCGAGTCGTTGGGCGGAAACAACGTACCATGGCCGAGTGCGATGGTGGCCAAGGCGACGTTCATGGGGAATGTCGGTTCGATCCCATGTCCGACATAGGAACCGGGGGCACGCACGGCAAGGTCGCTGTGCTGCTCGAGGAATCGACGTTCTTCGGAGGTGACGTCGGCGACCCCGGTAGCGCCGGACATGACTGCGGCGTGGCCCGTCTTCACCTTGGATTTGATCTTGTCCCACAGCTTCGTCAACGAGGCCTGGACCCCGCCGGGCGTACGCTTGGAGCGGTCGGAGACGACGGCGCTCAGCCGCGCCAGCGGCTTGGCGCCGCGCTTCTCGGCATGGTCGCGCGCCTCGATGACCAGGAACGCGCCGAACGAGCCAAGCGCGAAGCCGGCGTTTTCGCCGCGCTCCCAGACGGGGGCGTAGCGGTCTTTCAAATTGTTCTTGCCGAACTCGTAGAGCATCAGGAGGTCCGGACGTTCGCCGTTGTGCGCGCCGCCGACCAGCGCGATATCGCTTTGTCCGGCGACGATGCGCGACAGCGCGATACGGACCGCGTCCACGCCGGAGGATTCCTCGCCCATGAACGTGCGCGAGGACCCGGTGACGCCGTGCACGATCGAGATATTGCCGG
>CAITEM010000592.1 GCA_903891395.1 uncultured Hyphomicrobiales bacterium
CTCAGAACGGAATTTCGTCGTCCATGTCGTCGCGCTTGCCGGCGCTGGCCATGGCCGGCTGGCGGGCGCGCGAGGCGGTCGGACCAGGCGAACCGAAATCGCCGTCGTCGCTGGGACCGGTGCCTGCACCGCTGCCACCGCCGCGAGTGTCGAGCATGGTGAGCGTCGAGTTGAAGCCCTGCAGCACCACTTCGGTCGAGTATTTGTCGTGGCCGTCTTTGTCGGTCCACTTGCGCGTCTGCAACGCGCCCTCGAGATAAACCTTCGAGCCCTTCTTCAGATACTGCTCGATGACCTTGCAAAGACCTTCGTTGAACACCACGACGCGGTGCCATTCGGTCTTCTCTTTGCGCTCGCCCGTGGTCTTGTCGCGCCAGCTTTCCGACGTGGCGACGCTGAGATTGGCGATCGGCCGTCCGTCCTGGGTGCGGCGGATTTCTGGATCCTTGCCGAGATTGCCGACCAAGATCACTTTATTGACGCTACCCGCCATGATGCTCTCCACTCTCGACGCTGCTGGGCGCTGCCGGTCCAAAACGCCATCGTCGATGTCGCCGCCGGTCGCCGGTAAGAGGATCGCCTCTGCTGGCCGATCCCAAAATTAACTTTTGACACTAGACCTCGGCCGCCGCGCGGCAAGCGCGATTGGCCTTAATCCACAGGGGCTTCCGAACCGAAATGTAGCGCCGCGCGACGAGCTTTGCAAGTTTTTGTTCGTTATTTGTTCCTGTTGATATTAACCATTTAGGCAGTTGAAATGATTGAACATTTTGATGTTGTGGTGCGGAAATATCACAGCCCGAATCAACCATAACGGATAGACCAGTCTCCGGTTCGCTTTTATTCGGCCGAAAAAACCTGGAGGTTACCTGATGAAACGTCTTCTACTTGCGGTAAGCGCGGGACTGATGGCCGTGTCGATGGCTTCGCCGTCGTCGGCAGCGGATCTCAACCGCGGTGCTTACAAAGCCCCGATGTATGTTGCGGGGTTTAGCTGGACCGGCTTCTACGTCGGTATCAACGGCGGCTACGGCTTCGGCAAATCCAACTGGACCAACGTGTTCCGCACCACCGGCGACTTCGACGTCAAGGGTGCGCTGGCCGGCGGCACGCTCGGCTACAACCTGCAGACCGGCGCCTGGGTGTTCGGTCTGGAAGGCGACATCGACTATAGCTGGATGAAGGGTTCCGTCACCAACGTCGCCGTCGGCTGCCTGGGTTGCGAAACCAAGAACACCTACCTCGCGACCGGCCGCGGCCGTATCGGCTACGCCTGGGACCGCTTCCTGCCCTACGTCACGGGCGGCGCGGCGTTCGGCAATATCAAGTCGACGACCTTCGGCGGCGCGTCCGAAAACAAGTCGAAGCTCGGCTACGTGCTCGGCGCCGGCGTCGAATACGCCTTCCTCGGCGCCTGGTCGGCCAAGATCGAATACAACTACGTCGATCTCGGCAAGGCGACCTGCGGCGCGGCGACGTGCGGCGTCGACACCGACGTCAAGTTCAAGGCCAACATCGTCAAGCTTGGCGTGAACTACCGCTTCTAACCGAGCGGCAGCCGCAGAACGCGGCGTCTCCTATCGCGACAAGGGCCGGCCTCGCGCCGGCCCTTTTATTTTGACGGCACTGTATTACCGCCGTTTTATTGGCCGGAGGTAAGTCTTCGACGGTATAGTTTTACAACTACTGAGAGATGGGCAATGTATTGTGTCCATTTACTACACATTTTAAGTCCATTTATACACATCGCGCCCACCTTCAACTTACGGCCGGAAACACTGGCGAGAAAACGCTGAAGGGGGCTTCGTGGCAATCAGTTCAGAAATCACGCTCGTCATGGTCGACGACAACGCCGACGAGATCTACCTCACCCGGCGTCAGGTCCGGCGCGACGGCATCGTCAACAACTTCGTCTCGGAAAAGAAGCCCGAGCAACTGCTGCAGACGCTCATCCATCTGGGCAAGACCGGCGTCGCCAAGTCCAACATCATGGTGCTGCTGGACATCAAGATGCCGCGCTCGGACGGTTTCGAGACGCTCAAGAAGATCCGCGCCGACCGCGAGTTCAAGGACGTGCCGGTGATCATGTTGTCGGCGTCCGACGACGCCGCCGACATGTTCGAGGCCTTCGACCTCGGCGCCAGCGGCTACATCGTCAAGCCGTTCAAGGCCGACGAGTTCTTCGCCGCGCTGACGAACCTGCCGCAGATCAAATACCAGTTGATCAACCAGGCTCCCTGACCGGCTTGGGCGTTCGGCGATACGACACGTCCGGCGGCGATATTCGCCGCCGGACAGCGTGCCTCATGAACTAATTGCCGCACCGCTCCCTGTTTCAGACGAGACACGCATGGACAGCCCCGTTCCCGATCTACGCTCCAGTTCGCTCGGCAGCCGCCGCGGCAGGCGGTTTACCAGGCTCCTTAAAAAACGGCCGTTTCTGGAATTGGTCATGGCCGCGCTTTTCGTTCTCGTGGCCGGCGCCTGGCACACATTAGGGCCCGCCACGCCCGACGCCGTGCCGTCTCTGGTGGCGTCAGCCGCGACCGCGATCTTCATGATGATTTGCTATGCCATCAGAACGCGCTGGCGGCGGGAATCGGTCGCTCTGAAAACCGCGCTGATGAACGGCGAGATCAAGCACGGCGGCGAACTCTATCGCGCCGTGGTCAATACCGCGGCCGACGCCATCATCCTGGCCGACCAGCGCGGCATGGTGCTGGCCTTCAATCGCGCCGCCGAACGCATTTTCGGTTATCGCGAAATCGAAGTGGTCGGGCAGAACGTGCAATTGCTGATTCAGGAAGACCAATGGGCCGCGCATCAGGGCAACCTGACCTGCCCGGCCGGCGCCAAACCGCCCCGCATCATCGGCATCGACAACGTGGTTGACGGCCGGCGCAAGGACGGCACGATATTTCCGTTGCATCTGTCGATGGCCGAGTGGACCAACGGCCCCGACGAGATCGGCGTCACCGCCATCCTGCACGACATCACCGAACTGGTGGACGCGCAGCAGGCTCTGGTCGAGAGCGAGCGCCAGATCCGCCAGATCGTCGATTGCGCCACGGACTACGCCATCTACCAGCTCGATCTCGATAACCGCATCGTCAAATGGAACGTCGGCACCGAACGGATTCTCGGCTACGCCGCCAGCGAGTTGCAGGGCTTCGACATCAGCCGGTTGTTTCCGAAGGACCTCGGGCCGTCCGAACAGGGCGCCATCGTGCCGATCGACCTTGAGCGCCACGAAACCGACGGCTGGATGGTGCGCAACGACGGCACGCGCTTCTGGGCCAGCGGCGTGGTGCGCCCCAATCTCGACAGCGCCGGCAGCGCCATCGGCAAGGCCGTGGTGCTGCGCGACGTAACCCAGCAGCGCGCCGGCGCCGAAACACTGCACCTGGCCAGAGACACCGCCGTCAGCGCCATGCGGCGGGAGAGCGAACTGCGCGGCGAGATCGAAGCCTCCAACATCGAATTGACGGCCGCCAACCAGGGCCTGCAGCAGTTTACCTCGATCGTCGCGCACGACCTGCGCGCGCCGCTCAAGCGCATCGACGCCTTCATCGACGCCTTGCGCGAGGACTACAACGACCGGCTGGATGAAGAGGGCAAGGAAATCATGACACGCGTCAGCCGGGGCGCGGCGCGCATGGAGCTGATGCTCGATTCATTGCTGGACTACTCGCGCTACAACGCCAAAGCGATCGCCGGAAAGTCCGCCGATCTCGCCCATGTCATCAACGGCGTGTTCGAGAGCTTCGACCTCAACGGGATTGAATCCAAGATCACCATCAGCACCGAGGGCGTGCCGCGCATCAAAGGCGACCCGCTGCTGCTGGCGCACGTTTTTCAGAACCTGGTCAGCAATTCGATCAAATTCCGCCGGCCCGACGCACTCGTCATCGATATCGAGGCAGAGCAATCGGGCGACGTCGTGCACATCCGCATGACCGACAACGGCATTGGCATCGAGCCGCAATTCGCCGACCAGGTGTTCGACATGTTCTACCGCCTGCACGACGAGGACGAATACGACGGCACCGGCATCGGCCTCACCGTCTGCCGCAAGATCATCAGCGATCACGGCGGCCGCATCTGGATCGACAAGGACTACAGCGGCGGCACCCGCATCAACATGACGCTGCTGCCGGCGGCGGCCGAACGGCGGCCCGATCTGGACGTCATGCTGCTGTACCAGAGCGAACAACGCGGCATGAGACGCACCGCCGCCGATATGGAAACCGACGGCACCGCGGTGCCGCGCCGGGCCAACGCCGCCCGAGGTCACCACGCGCGGTTCAATCGCGGCGCGCACTAGGCGCTGACATCACAGCGGAGATTTCGTCACGTCCGCTTCGGTGAGCAAGCGACCTGTGATATTGTAAGCGCAGGCCGACGAGGTGACCGAATGAGACATTTCCGCCGTCAATATCTGAATTTTGCGACTGCTGCTGCCGCGGCACTCCTTCTGGCCGTCGGGTTTCCTGCCATGGCGCAAACCGCCTGGCCCGGCCAGCGCGAAAGCGACGTCGTGCTCAAAGACTTCGTCTTTACGTCGGGAGAGGTTCTGGCGGCGCTGAAAATCCATTACATCACCCTCGGCACAGCAAAGCGCAACGCGGCCGGCGATATCGTCAACGGCGTTCTTCTCCTCCACGGCACAAGCGGCACGTCAAAGAATTGGCTGCAGCCAACGCTGGCCGACGAACTCTTTGCGCCCGGCGGCCCGCTCGACGCCCAAAAATATTTCATCGTCATTCCGGACGGAATCGGCCGCGGTGGCTCGTCAAAACCGAGCGACGGCCTGCGGATGACATTCCCGCACTATCGCTACGCCGACATGGTCGTCGCGACGAACCGTCTGCTGACGGAACATCTCGGCCTCAAGCACCTCCGGCTCGTGCTCGGCACCTCAATGGGCGGCATGCAGGCCTGGATGTGGGGCGAGATGTATCCGGGTTTTATGGACGCCCTGGTGCCGATTGCGAGCCAACCGATCGCGATCAGCGGCCGCAACTGGATGTACCGGCGCATTGGCATCGAGGCGATCAGGAACGACCCCGATTGGAACGGCGGTAACTACGAGAAAAATCCGGCACACTATGTTTATGCCGCACCGATCTCGGTGCTGATGACAGAAAGCGCCATCCATTTTCAGCTATTAGCGCCCAGCCGCGAGGCGATGGACGGGCTCTATCGACAGATGGTCGAGCAGGCGAGCAAACTCGACGCCAACAATCAGCTTTATGCCATCGAAGCCGTGATGGACTACGATCCGTCGAAAAACCTCGAAAAGATCAAGGCCAAGCTGCTCGCCATCAATTTCGCGGACGACGAAGTCAATCCTCCCGAACTCGGCGTCATGGAGCGCGAGATAAAGCGCGTTGCGGGAGCGCGTTTCGCGCTTATTCCGGCGAGCGAAAAAACGCATGGGCACTACACCTACAATCTCGCGACGTTCTGGAAGCAAGGCCTTGCGGACTTCATCAACGATCTGCCACCGCCGCTGTGATTGGCGTCGCCATCGGCGGCGCGCAGCCGGCCGAGATCGGGACCAGGCTCTACGAATGCGCCTTCCGTAGATTGTCGATCTCCATGATTGCGATCCCCGTCGCAATAACGATCAGGCCGATGAGCCGCGTCAAATCGAGGGGCCGGCTTGGCATGCCGAACAACCCAAACTGATCGACGATGGCAGACGTCAGAAGCTGGGCAATCAGAATGAAAGCCACAAAACTCGCGGCGCCGAAGCGCGGTATGATGATCGTCGCCGACAGCGCATAAAAACCGATAAGCAGTCCAGCGGCATAGCTTATCGGAGGCGCCGAACCGAGTTGAGCAACCGTCGGACTACCGTAAAAGGGCAACGTGAGGCCGAAGGCTACGATCATCGCGATCGCAAACATAATCGCTGTTGCGGCAAACGGGTTGCCCACGCTTCGCGCGACGCCGCTGTTGAGCACCCCGATCAGGGGAATGCCGGCACCGGCTAGAAGCGTCCAGGCAGCGAAAAGCAGGTAAGATCGCATCGGCGGCCCCCGTTCTTTGATTTTGAGTCAAAGGTGACGATAGCCTATTGCGAATATTGCTTTCGCACGCCCGCTGCGTCGAACGCCCCTTTTGCGCTTTCTTTTTTTCCGCATGGAGCCTGACGTTTCCGCGAAGGCTCCTCCGACTGACGGGACTGTGAGCAATTCTGAACGGTGAGCAATTTTGAACAGTTTTGGAAAGCGACGCACGGCATATGTCATGTATCGGACATAACCCGCAGGCTTCTTGCATGCTCGTTTATCACTTCGTGCTTCGTAATGAGGTCAACGGCACCGAACACCTGGGTTACATGCCACTGGCGGACGACGCGGAGGCAATGGATTTCGGACAGGAGACGATCCGGCTGATCCTGCTCGATCACGGCCCGGAGCACCCCGGGTCGATCATGGAAATCACACAGGGGCATCGCGCCGTTTGCTGTCTGCCGTTCGAGTCCATGGCACCCTGGAAGCAAGAAAAATACGGTTGAGTGCGGTGCGCGGGCGAGGACCGCAAGGCGAGGACAACAAGGCCGGGCCGCGGCTTCTAGTTCAATCTCACTTTAGCGTCGTGCAGTCCGATCAAGCCCCGGCTGCGCCAGGTCCTGGTCATGGCCGTATCGATCGTTTCCCCAACGCGGTGCTGAACCGCTGTGTCGTCGCGATAATGCGGCAACGCCACATGCATTAACGGCAACAGCGCCCGCATGTCGCCGGCGATATCCTGCTGGATTGTCATGGTGTGCCCTCTGCACAGACAACAAACCGCCGAGGCTATTCGTTCAAATTTTCGCGTTTTGCCATACGGAGACACCGTTCCGGCGTGGCTATCGCTGCAACTTTCCCAAAGCGACACACATAATGACGTGCAAGCCCGACGGCTTCCAATCGCAATGGATCGTGCCGCCAAACTGAGAGAGGGTCGTTCGTTCCACCAGCGCGCTGCCGAAGCCTTTTTTCGACGGGGGAGCGGCAATTGCAGGTCCGCCCGCTTCTTCCCATCGAATGGTCAGGTGTTCGCCTTCCGCCTGCCAGGTCACTTTGACCGTGCCGTGCCGGCTCAAGGCGCCGTATTTCGCCGAGTTGGTTGCGAGCTCATGGAAGATCAGCGCCAGGCCATTCGTCGCGTGTTCGGCAACGGGGACCAGAGGGCCCTGGATATCGAGATTGGTTTCCAACGCGTGCGGCGACAGGATCGCAAGGACAAGCGCCGAAAGGTCCGTGGTGCCGGCCTGTACATCCGCAAAACTCCGCCGCACCAGCGAATGGGCGATCGCCAGCGCATGCATGCGGGCCGACAGATCTTCCGCCATCTTTTGCGGACTGTCCGCGTTCTTTGCGCTGACCCGGATCATGCCGTCGGCCACCGCGAAAACGTTTTTGACCCGATGGCTCATTTCTTTGGTCAAGGTCTGCTGATCGTCCAGCGCACGCTTGAGCTTTTCCTCGGTCCCGATCATCTTCAAGGCCAGACCGGCAAAGCTTGCGAATTCGGAGATGACGCGAGCATGACCGGAGTCGAAGTGCTGGCCTTCGCGCGAAACGATCCAAAGCGTTCCCAGCGGTTCTTGTGAGCCGATGTAGAGAGGCACCAGAAGAACCTCGGGGACGACGATGCGCGCGTCCGCAATCCAGTCGTAGACGGCCTCGGGGTTCTTCATCAAAACCGGAAGATGTCTGTCCAGGCAGACGCCGCACGGGCTGAAACGCCTTGGGGTGGTCGCGCCGCTGAACGTGGACAGTACGCCCGACAGATGATGCCACCGGAAAACGTCGCCTTCGGCTTCAAACAGGCTGATGCCGGCCGAGTCCGCGCCGCAGCTCAGTTTTGCCAATTCGACCAAGCGGGGCAGCACTTGTTCGGGATGTTCGGCCATCTGGAGGGCCAAGTCCTGCAGCGCAAGTTTCTCGCGCAAATAGTCCGGCGACGACTCCGGCCGTTTACCCAATTCATCGGAAATATCGACGACAGGGTCGAGCTTGGCGAACGCCGTTTGCATTTCGACACCCATCCATGCCGTGTATCGCAGCCAGCGCCCTATTGATACGCCTTTTTGGCAGATCCGGGGGACGCTCAAGAGCCAGCGAAGCGCGGCCTTGGTTTAGGCCTGGACGCCGTCGCCGGGGCGCACCGCGATCGTCTCCAGATGCGAGCACGACAGACAGGAAAACATGCGCTGCTGCCGGCCGTCATCGCCCGGCTTGGCCGCGACCAATCGCATGCCCGGCGCGCCGCAGTTCGGACAATCCGGCCGCGCGTTTGTGGATAAACTGGCGTCAGACACGTGCGCCTCCCTGCGATCCGGCGGGAGTGTCCGAAACTCTCAGTCACCGGTCGCCAAAGATTATGCGGTGATTCCTCAACTATGACGCGGTGCCGACATACTGGCTACAAACATTCCGCCAATTGAATATGCGGCCTATGCACTTATAAGTGTTGGAACTTTAAGCGTGCGGTGGCGGGCCACCGCGTCACGGGCGCGGCCTCCCGGTTATCCCCATCACCCACATTTCGATACCGCCGCGGGACTAGCGAAACCGCCCTGTTCTTCCTACGTTCCTGATTGTCTTTCCGGCGGCTTGGCCGGCGTCTCTCCGTGCCCGAAGTTCCGCGAAAGCATTCAATGACCGACATTTCCAGCAAACGCGCCCGCGACGCCCGCCAGATCACCATCCGCGGCGCCCGCGAGCACAATCTCAAGAACGTCGACGTCACCATCCCGCGCGACCAGCTCGTGGTGTTCACCGGCCTGTCGGGCTCGGGCAAATCGTCGCTCGCCTTCGACACCATCTATGCCGAGGGCCAGCGCCGCTACGTCGAGTCGCTGTCGGCCTATGCGCGCCAGTTCCTCGA
>CAITEM010000593.1 GCA_903891395.1 uncultured Hyphomicrobiales bacterium
AAGAAAAGCTGCCGCCGCGCTGGACCGGCCTGAAATTCTTCAACGTCTACGGCCCGAACGAGTATCACAAGGGCGCCATGGCGAGCGTCTTGGCCAAGGTCTTCGACAGCGCCAAGGCCGGCCAGCCGGTCAAACTGTTCAAGTCGCACAAAGACGGCATCGCCGACGGCGACCAGCGCCGCGACTTCATCTACGTCGACGACGCCGTGGCGGTGTTGCGCTGGGCGCTCGACTCGTCGGCGGCGAACGGCATCTTCAACGTCGGCACCGGCAAGGCCGAAAGCTTCCGCGATATGATCACGTCGATGTTCAAGGCCATGGGCCGGGCGCCGAACATCGAATATGTCGACATGCCGGATAATATTCGCGGGCAATATCAGTATTTCACCCAGGGCAGCGTCGAGAATCTGCGCGGCGCGGGGTATAACGCCGGCTTCACGCCGCTCGAGACCGCTGTCGGTCAGTATGTCACCGGCTATCTCGATCGCGCCGACAGGTATCGGTAGCTCATGTTCGATTTCGAAAAACATCTGACCGACCTGTCCGGGCAGACCGTGCTTTGCATCGGCGATTTGATGCTCGACGAATTTGTCTATGGCGACGTGACGCGCATTTCGCCGGAAGCGGCGACGCCGGTCATCGCGGTCAAGCGGACGGAGGTCATGGTCGGCGGCGCCGGCAACGTGGCGCGCAATCTCGTGGCGCTGGGCGTGCGTTGTGTTTTCGTCGGTGTGGTCGGCGACGATCATGCCGGCAACGCTTTGACCAAGGCACTGGGCTCGCATCCGCTCATCGAATTTCATCTTGCGGTCGACGCGACACGCCAGACCACGCGCAAGGTGCGTTTCGTCTCGGAGCATCATTCGGCGCATCTGTTGCGCGCCGACTGGGAAATGGCCGCGCCGGTCGACGCCGCCAGCGAGGACGCGCTGATCGGTCACGCCATCAAGGCGATGCCGCGCGCCGGCAGCGTGGTGCTGTCCGACTACGCCAAGGGCACACTGACGCCGCGCGTCGTGCGCGCCGTGATCGACGCCGCCAACAAGCTCGGCAAGCCGGTTCTGGTCGATCCGAAAGGCCGCGATTACAGCGTCTACCAAGGCGCGACGCTGATTACGCCGAATCGCCAGGAACTGGCCGAGGCGACCGGCAGCGCCGCCAAGACGGACGATGAAGTCGCTGCGGCGGCAAGCGGTCTGGGCCGTTCGCTCGGCGCCAAAGCGGTGCTGGTGACGCGCAGCGAAGACGGCATGACTCTGGTCGAAAACGGCGCGGCGATCCACATACCGGCCTATCCGGTGCGGGTGCGCGACGTGTCGGGCGCCGGCGACACCGTGATGGCCGTGCTGTCGGCGATGCTGGCGATGCAGGCCGATTTCGAATCCGCCATGCGGGCGGCCAATGCGGCCGCCGCCGTGGTCGTCGGCAAACGCGGCACCGCGACGCTGTCGGTCGCCGAACTGCGCTCGCGCGTTCTGCCGGCGGCGACGCTGGCGGCGGAAGAAAAGATCGTGTTCGACTGGGCGCTGCTCGACGAACACATGGCGGAATGGCGTAAGGCCGGCTTGCGCGTCGGTTTCACCAATGGCTGCTTCGATCTCCTGCATCCGGGCCACGTCAAATTGTTGGCCGGCGCGCGCGCCGCCTGCGACCGCCTGGTCGTCGGATTGAACGGCGATGACTCGGTGACGCGGCTCAAGGGCGAGGGCCGTCCGGTACAGCCGGCACGGTCGCGCGCCGAGGTCCTGGCCGCGCTGGCAGCGGTCGATCTCGTCGTCGTGTTCGACGAAGACACGCCGGAGAAACTGATCGGCCGCGTCAAGCCGACCATTCTGGTCAAAGGCAGCGACTACAAGCGGGAAGACGTCGTCGGTCACGCCATCGTCGAGGCGCTGGGCGGTGAGGTCATTCTCATTGAACTGGTGCCCGGTCAGTCCACCACGTCGATGGTCGAGCGTTCGCGCAACCTCAAATCCCGCTGATCCTGGATGTCGAAGCGGATCGATAAGTCCTGGATCGTCCTCGACAGCATCGACACGCGTGACGGAATCCGGTGCGTCGATCTGTTCCTGCGGCCGGACGGCACGTTCGGTTTTGAGGAGTTCCGCCGCGATCCCGAGGACCGGGGAGAGTGGACGCCGGTCCAGTATTTTTCCGGCGCCGCATATGCGTCAAAAGACGACGCTCTGGGCGCGGCCGTCAGCGCGGTGCCGTGGCTGGCCGGGGAAATCCAGCGCCGCGCGCGACCGCGCTAGTTTTTGATCTCGCGCGTCACCGGCTTGCTCGGCGGCGGTTGCCAGCTTTGCTGTTCTTCGTAGAGCTTGGCGTAGCGGTAAAACGTGCCCTCGAAGTTGCCGAAGGCGATGACGAAGCCGGCCCAGCCGTCGAGGAAGCCGCGCTTGACGACGTAGTGTTTGACGAACGACCACAGGCCATGGCCGAGCGCGCTCGCCATTGAGACGCGCTTGTGTGCGATCTTCGACACGCCGAGCGAGGAGTAGCGGTTCATCTTCTTGATGACTTCCTCGAGATTGCGGAACGGGAACTGCCACACCGCATGCGTCAGCGTGCCGACCGGTTTGCCGTTCAGGACTTCATAGCCTTCGTGCACCGGCTCGAGCGTGTAACGCATCGCGTCCTTGCGAAAGAGCTGCGGCTGACGGAAATTCGGATACCAGCCTGAGCCTTTGATCCAACGTCCCATCATGTAGCTGCGGCGCGGCACCAGGTAGACGTCGTGCGGCGGGGTGCCGGCCATGAGTCCGAGGATTTCGTCGCGCACGTCCTCGGTGCAGCGCTCGTCGGAATCGAGGCTGAAGATCCAGTCGTATTTGCAGGCCTCGATGGCGCGGTTGCGCAACTCGCCGAAGCCGTTGAACGGCACCTCGACCACCCGCGCGCCGAGCGACGTGGCGATTTCGGCGGTGCGGTCCACGCTGAACGAATCGACGACGACGACTTCGTCGGCCCAGAGCACGCTGGAGACGGCGGCCTCGATCTTTTCGGCCTCATTATAGCTGAGGATATAGGCTGATATCTTCTGCATGGTCGAACGGCTGCCGCTTTGAGTCGGGGAATGCGTGGGCGCCCAAGTTAACATTGCCGGACGGAGCATCCCTAGGAATTTGTCGTACACTGAGACTTCGGCTAAAGCCTGCTTTATCGCGTAAATGAACAAGGATTCCCGTGGCCGCGCTGATTTCCGTCATCGTCACGACCTATAATCGCGAGGATGCGCTCGAAGCGGTACTGCGTGCGCTGGCGCGGCATACCGATGCCGATTTCGAGGTCGTGGTCGCGGACGACGGCTCCGAGGCCACGACGGCCAGACTGGTCGAGGCCTGGAAGTCGAAAGTCGGCCATCGGGTCGAGCATGTCTGGCATCCCGACGATGGTTTTCGTGCCGCTGAGATCCGCAATCGCGCCGTGCTGGTGTCGCGTGGGACCTACTGTATCTTTCTGGACGGTGACTGCATCCCGCGGCCGGATTTCGTCGCGAACCATCGCACGCTCGCCGAGCCGGGCGCCTTTGTGACCGGCAACCGCGTGCTGCTGTCGCCCCAACTCACGGTGAAGGTGCTCGCCGAAAAACTGACGCCGGAAACCTGGAATCTGGCGCGCTGGTTTGCGCAGCGCCTTGCCGGCGGCGTCAACCGGCTGTCGGCCTTGCTGCATCTGCCGCTCGGTCCGTTGCGCGACATGCGGCGCGGTCGATGGCAAGGCGCGCGCTCCTGCAATCTGGCGATCTGGCGCGGCGACCTCGATAAAGTCGACGGCTTCGACGCCGACTACAGCGGCTGGGGTAAAGAAGATTCCGATCTGATCCTGCGGCTGTTGCATGCCGGCGTACGCCGCAAGGACGGCACCTTCGCGACGGGCGTGATCCATCTCTGGCATGCCGAGGCGGACCGCTCGCAACTCAACGACAACGAACGCAAACTCGATGTCGTCGTTGACGGCGGTCGCGTGCGGGCGCAACGCGGTCTGTCCGCGCTGGCGGCCGCAAGCCCAGCCAAAGTCGCAGGTTGAACGATGCCGCTCGCATCCGGAAAACATTTCGACCGCCTCACGATTGCCGCCGATTGGCTGGCCGTGGCGGTGGCCGCCTCGTTGCCGCTGTCGACCTCCGCAACCGGCATCCTGTTGGTGATCTGGCTTGTCACTTTGATTCCGACGCTGGATTGGCCAAGCCTGCGCCGCGAACTCATGACGCCGGCCGGTTATTTGCCGGTGGTGCTGGTCGCGCTCGGCGTGCTCGGCATGGCGTGGGCCGGCGTCAGCCTTCACGAGCGGTGGAAGGGTCTCGAATCGTTTCTTAAATTATTGATGATCCCGCTTCTGCTGGCGCAGTTCCGGCGCAACGATCGGGTGCTGTGGGTCTTCGGTGCCTATGGCGCGGCTTGCCTGATCGTGTTGCTGGTATCGTATTTCTATTATTTGTCGCCAATGACGGCCTATTACTTCTCCGGCGATACGACGCTGACCGTGCCGTGGAAGAACGCGGCGACCCAAAGCGGCGAGTTCGTCATGTGCATTTTCGGTCTGCTGTATCTGGCGATCGTGGCCGTCGAGCGCCGCCGCTGGCTTTGGCTGATCGCCGCGGTGGCAGGCGCTCTCGCCATGGTGGTCAACATCCTATACTTGGCGACCGGCCGCACGGCGCTGGTGATCATTCCGATCCTGCTGTTGCTGCTGGCCTACAAGAAGCACAGCACCAGGGCCGTTGCCGTTTTGTTGACCAGCGCGATCTTGATCGGCGGCATGGGCTGGTGGTCGTCGTCGTATCTGCGCGACCGCACGACGCAGATCTGGACCGATGCCGAAAAATACGAGCAGAGCAACGAGCGGAATTCATCGGGCGAGCGCATCGAGTTCTGGAAGAAATCGGTTGGCTTCATCAAGGACGCGCCGGTGATCGGGCACGGCACGGGCACGATCACGGACCTGTTCATCAAGGCGACCGCCGGCCAGACCGGGGCCGCCGGTTCGGCGACGACCAATCCGCACAATCAAACGCTGACGGTCGCGATCCAGTTAGGCGTCGTCGGCGCGGCCGTGTTGTGGGCCATGTGGATCGCGCATCTGCTGCTGTTCCGCGGCAACGGCTTCGTCGAATGGATCGGGCTCGTGGTGGTGGTGCAGAACATCCTCGGTTCGCTGTTCAACTCGCATCTGTTCGATTTTGGCCAAGGTTGGTTATACGTGGTGGGTGTCGGCATCGCCGGCGGTGCGGCGCTGAAAAACAGGGCGCCGGCGGGCGCGCCGCCGCCATGAGCCGCGTTTCGCTTCCGGCCAAGCCGCGCATTCTGGTCATCGCGCTGCGCCGGCTCGGCGACGTGCTGCTGACGACGCCGCTGATCCGCAGCGTGCGGCGCGCGTGGCCGGAGGCTCGCATCGAGGCGCTGGTGTTTGCCGACACCGCCGGCATTCTCGCCGGCAATCCGGACATCAACGGCGTCGTCACCATGCCGCCGCGGCCGTCGGCTTGGCAGACAGTCGCGCTCGCGGTCGAGCTGTGGCGGCAATACGATCTCGCAATCTCGACGCAATCGGGCGACCGGCCGACCGGATTTGCCATCGTCGCCGGCCGCGCGCGCATTGCGCCGGTGGACGACCGGTTGAACGGCCGGGTCAAGCGCAGGCTGCTCCAGCGCGGCGTCGCGGCGGTGGAGGGCGTGCACCGCGTCGAGCAGATGCTGCACCTGGCGGACGGGCTCGGCATCGAGCGCGTACCGGAACTGGTCGCGCCACGGGCGGACACGTTTCGCGGCATGCCCGCCGGGCCCTACGCCGTGATCCATGCTGCGCCGATGTTTCGCTACAAGCAGTGGACCGCGCGAGGCTGGCGCGAACT
This sequence comes from uncultured Hyphomicrobiales bacterium, assembly GCA_903891395.1. Lineage (GTDB taxonomy): Bacteria > Pseudomonadota > Alphaproteobacteria > Rhizobiales > Xanthobacteraceae > Pseudolabrys. The sequence goes on from CAITEM010000593.1 coordinate 5,855, forward strand.
CGCCGCCGCGCTGGCCGCGCGCGGCCTTACGGTGGTCGCGACCGGCGGTCCCGATGTCGCGGAGAAGTGTTACCTCGACGAGGTCTGGGCTGGCGCAAACGTGACGCGCGTCGACGGCCAATTGAACTGGCCGCAGCTTACCGGGCTGTTGTCGAAGGCGCGCGTGTATGTCGGGCCCGATACGTCAGTGACGCATCTCGCCGCGGCGACGGGGATTCCGGTGGTCGCGATCTACGGGCCGACCGATCCGCGCCTGTGGGGACCGTGGCCTGTGGCGGGTTTGAGCGAGCCGTGGTCCGCGACGGGAAAGATCCAACACCGCGGCAATGTGTGGCTGGTGCAGAATACTTTGCCGTGCACGCCATGCCAGCTCGAAGGCTGTGAGCGGAGGCTCGAGAGCTACAGCGCCTGTCTCGACGAATTGCCGGCAGCGCAGGTGATTGCGGTTGTCGATCAGGCGCTGCTCTAGCGCCTGCCGCGCGCGAAGCTCCACAGCAACGCGCCGACCAGCACAAAGCCCGCCGCCAGCACGCCGAGATGCGCCGCGCGCCACGCGATCCACAGCGTGCTCAAAGCCAGCAATGCGAGCACGATGTTCACCGCGAAAACGCGGGCGACGATCTGCGTGACGGTGAAGCCGCCGTCGGTGGCGCGCTGGTAGAAGTGGCTGCGGTGCGCCTGCATGATGGACTCGCCGGCAATCGTGCGGCGGAGCAAAGTGATCGTGGTATCGGCGATGAAAACGAGCGGCAGCAGGATCGCCGCGATAATGTGGCCGCCGCCGGCGACGAGGATCAGCAGCCATGCGAGTAGCAACCCAAGCGGCAGGCTGCCGACGTCGCCGAGAAACAGCCGCGCCACGGGGCGGTTGAACAACGCGAAGCCGGCGATGGCGCCGAGCAGCGCAAGCGCGACCAGAGTCGCGTCGCCGGGCAGGCCGCCCATGATGCCGATTGCGATCAACGCAACCGATACCGGCACGACTTCGGCAACCACGATCCAGTCAATGCCGTCCATGAAGTTGACGAGGTTCACGAACCAGAGAATGCCGATCACCATCAGCGCGCGCTCGAACCACCAGGGCAGCAGGTCGGGAAAAATCCGCACTTCGGCCGGCAATGCCGCCATGACGACCAGCGCCGCACCCGCCTGCAGCAACAGACGCGGCACCGCTTCCATCGGGCGCACATCGTCCGTGGCGCCGACCACGGCGAGGCCGAGGATCGCTGCAAACACCACGGCCAGCCGAGGCAGGTCACTGAACAGCCCGGGATTAAGGACCGCCGCGGCGGCCAGGACGATGGCAATGGCGGCAAAGACGGCGATGCCGCCGCCTTGGGGCGTCGGCTCGCGGTGCGACGAACGGGCGTTCGGGCGCGCCAAAGCGTAACGCACCAGCAGCGGCCGCAAGGCCAAGATCAACAGCGCGCAGAGGATTGCGGCGGCGGCAACGATGAGGACGAACAGTGCGGTCATTCGCAGCCCCAGCGTTCGCGCCAGGCTTCCAGCATCAAGACGTTCCAGAGCCGGTGTTCGTTGTTGTGCCCGCTCAGGTGTTCCCGCCAGCATTGGCGCACGCGCGGCACGTCGAGCAATCCGGCCTGGCGCAAGCGGCTTTCCGACAACAGCGTTTCGGCCCAGTCGCGCAACGGCCCGCGCAGCCAGTCGGCCAGCGGGACGGCGAAGCCCATCTTCGGCCGTTCGATCAGTTCGCGCGGCACGCGGCGATACAGCACCTCGCGCAGCAGCCATTTGCTGACGCCGCCGCGGATTTTCGCTGCGCGCGGCAGTCGCCAGGAAAATTCGACGACGCGATGGTCGATCAACGGCACGCGGGCTTCGAGCGCGAAGGCCATGCTGGCGCGGTCGACCTTGGTGAGAATGTCGTCAGGCAAATACGTCGTCATGTCGGTGAGCTGCATCTGCTCGACCAGGCCGGAGATCGACGTATCGAGACGGTTGACGTCCGGCTCGGTGATGCCGGGCATGATGTCGGCGGGATTCCAGTGGCTGACCAGTTGCCGGTACAAACCGGCCTCGTCGTCGGCCCTGAGTGCCGCCGCGAACTTATGGATTTTGTCGCCGGCCTGCGCCGGCGTGCCGCGCGCGGGGACAAGTCCCGCGAGCTTTGTCCATTGATCGGCCGGCAGGCTCGTCAGCCCAGCCGACAGCGGCTGGCGCAACGGCCGCGGCATGCGCCTCAGTGTCGACCAAGAG
>CAITEM010000594.1 GCA_903891395.1 uncultured Hyphomicrobiales bacterium
CTCGATGTCGATCACCGCCTGCTTGATCTCGCGATAGACCATGCCCATGAAATTCAACGGCTGATACAACTGGATCATCATCGAATTGATCAGCACGAAATCGCCGACCGTCTTGGTGCCGGCGCGGATTTCGAAAGCGCACATGACCATCGCGGCCGCGAGCCCCACGGTGAAGATCACGGCCTGCCCGGCGTTCAGGACCGCGAGCGAGGTGTAGGCCATCACGCTGGCGCCCTCGTAACGCTCCATCGACTTGTCGTAGCGCGCGGCCTCGCGGTCCTCGGCGCTGAAATATTTCACGGTCTCGTAATTGAGCAGCGAGTCGATCGCCTTGACGTTGGCGTCGGTGTCGCTCTCGTTCATCTTGCGGCGGATGCCGATGCGCCACTCGGTCGCGAAGTAGGTATAGACCATGTAAACGGTGACGGTGATCAGCACGACGAGGACGTAGCGCCAGTCGAACTGCCACATCAGCACGCCGACGATCAGCAGCAACTCGACGATGGTCGGCGACAGTTGCAGGATCACCATGCGCACGATGGTTTCGATGGCGTTGCGGCCGCGTTCGAGCACGCGCGTCAGGCCGCCGGTCTTGCGCTCGAGATGAAAGCGCAGCGACAGCTCGTGCATGTGCACGAAGGTGCGGAAGGCCAGCCGCCGCACCGCGTTCATCGCCACCTTGGCGAACAGGCCGTCGCGCACCTGCGTCAGCACCGCCATCAGGATGCGCATGCCGCCATAGGCGATGGTCATGACGACCGGCGCCGCCATGGCCCAGGCCACCCAGTTGGACGGAGCGACCGGCGCGCTGCCGGTCCCCGCCAGCGCGTCGGTCGCCCATTTATAGGTAAAGGGCACGGCGACGGTGGCGAGCTTTGCCGCCAGCAGCAGCACCATGGCGCCGAGGATGCGGATTTTCAGGTCGCGGCGGTCGGTCGGCCAGATATAGGGCCACAGATGCACCACGGTGCGCAGCAGGGAGCCGTCGCCGGACACTGGCGGTCTGTTTGTCGCGTGGTGGTGGTCGCTCATCTAGGGCCCGGGCAGACGGGCCTCGCAGCGGCCCAAAGCGTTCGCAAAACTGTCGACGGTGAGTCTCAAAGTGAGCTTTATATAGGGGTATTCACCCGCGTAATCACCCCGCGGAGCCTCTGACGGAGGCTGGTCAGCCCTAATTTTATCCCGTCTTGACGATGCCCTTGCTGCGTTGCACATGCAGGGCGGGCAAAAGAATCGAGAAAATGAGCAAAATCGAAAAAATCTGCGTCTATTGCGGCTCCGGGCCGGGCACAAACCCGGCGTTCCTGGCAGCCGCCAGCGCGCTGGGCAAAACCATGGCCGAGAACGGCATCGGCCTGGTCTACGGCGGCGGCGACATGGGCATGATGGGGACGGTCGCCAAGGCCGTCCGCGACCACGGCGGCCACGTCACCGGGATCATCCCCGAATTCCTGCTCAACAAAGAGCGCGCGGGCCACCTCGGGCCCGGCCTGATCGTCACCAAGGACATGCACGAGCGCAAGCGCAAGATGTTCGATTTGGCCGACGCCTTCGTCGCCATGCCGGGCGGCATCGGCACGCTGGAAGAAATCGTCGAGCAGATGACCTGGGCGCAACTGGGCCAGCACAAGAAGCCGATCCTGCTCGCCAACATCGAGAAGTTCTGGGACCCGCTATGCGGCCTGCTGGCGCACATGCGGACGACGGAGTTCATCCGCGCCGAACTCAATTTCGATCTGCTGGTGGCCGGCAAGGTCGAGGACATCCTGCCGATGCTGCAGAAGGCTGCCGCGGCCGTTCCCGCCGACGCCAAGGACATGAAGACCGTCGCGCCGGAAAAGCTGGCCTGATCAAGTCACGCCGATAAAGGTCACCGCTTCGATGCGGTTGCCGTCCAGGTCGCGGATGAACGCGGCGTAGTAGCCCTCGCCGTGGTGCGGGCGCAGGCCCGGGGCGCCGTCGCTGACGCCTCCCGCTTTCAAGGCCGCGGCGTGAAACGCATCGACCCGTTCGGTCGAGCGCGCGCGGAAGCAGACGTGGGCGCCGAAGTTCTGCGGCAACGCCGGCGTATCGGCGCGCAGGTTGATCCAGAAATCGGAATACTTTTTGCCGAAGCCGACGGTGGCCGGCCGCGCCTCAAGCTTTTCGATCCCGAGCACGCCGAGCACCGCCTCATAAAACCGCGTCGAAGCGGCGAGGTCGCGGACGGCAATGGAGACGTGGTCGATCATTGAAAGCTCACGCCGGCGCGCCGGACTGCACCAGCTTGAAGATGATGGAATCCATCAAGGCCTGGAACGACGCATCGATGATGTTGGCGGAGACGCCGATCGTGGTCCAGCGCTCGCCGCTCTCGTCCTCGCTCTCGATCATGACACGGGTCACCGCTTCGGTGCCGCCATTGAGGATACGCACGCGATAATCGATCAGCTTCAGGCCTTCGATGTATTTCTGGTACTTGCCGAGGTCCTTGCGCAGCGCCACGTCGAGCGCATTGACGGGGCCGTTGCCTTCGGCCGCCGAGATCAGCTTTTCGCCATCGACGTCGACCTTGACC
>CAITEM010000595.1 GCA_903891395.1 uncultured Hyphomicrobiales bacterium
GACATCGAGCACGAGATCGGGCTGGCTGTAGAAGAACTCCGTGCCGTTGACGAAGGCGAGGTGGTGTACCTCGTCCATGCCCTGCGCGGCGCGCTCGACCACGTCGGCATTGCGGATGTCGCCGCCGATGAACTCGATGTCTTTCTCGACCTCGGTCAAACGGCGCGGACGGCCGCGCGAATTGTCGTCGAGCACGCGCACCTTGGCGCCGCTCTTCACCAGCGCCTTGACCAGCGCGGCGCCGATGAAGCCGCTGCCGCCGGTAACGAGAACCTTCGCGCTCATGCTTGAACTCTTTCCGTTCGTCTCCGCGAAAGCGGGGACCCAGGGCGAAACGTCCTGAACGCGCGGTTCTGGATTCCCGTCTGCGCGGGAATGAGCGGACGGAGGGCTGCGTTCACTTTGCGGTCTCCGTCATGGCCTCAAGCCCGATCCAGCGGCCTTCGCTGTTCGAACGCCGCGCCGCGTCGGTCAGATATTGCACGCGGTAGCCTTCGGCAAAACCCGGTGTCGCGGTGCCGCCGCGTTCAATGGCGTTGATGAATCGATTGACCAGCCGCGACACCGGCGCGATGCGGCCGTCGGGATATTGGGCGTCGATTGGGTCGGTCACCGGCACGCGGGCGAGTTCTCCGGGCCGCTTGGCGTGAAACAGATTGAAGCCGCGCATGTAGTCGGCACCCGGATTGGCCAGTACCAGCGTGCCGTCCTCGCCGAAGAATTCGATGTGGTGGCCGATGCCGCGATAGGAGGCGCAGCTCATCGACAGGCTGGCGAGCGGACCGGAGGCAAACTGCATCGCCATCGCCACGGTGGTCTCGGTGGCCTTGTCGTCCGGCAGCCCGGCAATACGAGCCGACAGGCCGGCGAGCGGGCCGACGAACCATTCGAGGTAATGGAAGCAGTGGCTGATGAAGTTGCCGATGACGCCGCCGCCATCGTCGCCGGCGGTCTTCCAGCTTTTCATGCGCATCTGGATGGCGCGGCTCTCGACATGCCAATGCACCGCGACGTGACGAAGCCGGCCGATGGCGCCGTCGTCGAGCATGTCCTTGGCGCGCTGCCAGCTCATGATCTGATGAAAGTTGAAATCGATCATGGTCGGCAGGCCGGTCTGCCTTGCCTTGTCGAGCATGGCGCGGGCGCGGGCGAGGTCGCTCGCCATCGGCTTCTCGATGAACACCGGCTTGCCGAGTTCGAGGGCGCGGATGGCGATCTGCGCCTGCAGGCTCGGCAGCGTGGCGATGGCGACCGCCTGCACGTCGGGGTCTTCGACCAGAGCGCGCCAGTCGCCATAGCCTTTCGGCACATTGGCGACGGCGGCCAGTTCCGCGGTGCGGGCCTCATTGCTGCCCGCGAGCGCGATCACCTCGCAGCGCGGGTCGGCGCGGAACGCCGGCAACTGCACGGTGCGCCCGTAATTGCTGCCGACGATGCCGAGACGGATCACGCCGATGAACCCTGAAAATGAACGATTGCCGTGAGAACAGGCGGGCATGGATTTGAGCCAAATCGACATGCTACGCAAGAGCGAAGACAAGGTTGGACATACGATGACTTTGACGGCCGACAACAATTCTGCCGGCGCCGCGTGGCGCAAGGCGGCCGTGCTTGTGCTCGGCGTCGCGGCCATCGGCCTGCCGGTCAACAATCTCAACGACTATGCGCTGCTGCTGATCATGGCGGTGGTGATTTTCAGCGGTGAGGTCCGCCTCTCGAGTGCCGCCTGGCTGGGCGCCGCGTTTTTTGTCGCGTTGGCTGTCGCGGGCCAGGCCTGGCTGGCGCCGCCGCGCATCGATGAAGGGCACAACGTGTTCCTGCCGAGCCCGGCGCTGCAGCAGGGCCTGCCGGCAGACGTCTATCGTCATTTGAAGGACGAATTCGACAAGCAATATCCGGCGGCGGTGCGCTGTGCGCCGGCCACCAACGGCTGCTGGCAAAGTGCCGGCCAGACTCAAGGTTTGCCCGACCGCGTCTTTGCATTTTCCGCCGACGGCGTTTTTCACAAATCGCCGATGTCGCGCGCCGTCGGCGAGATCGACTTCTCCGATCCGGTGTGGCTGCGCCTCGGCTTCATCAACGACATCAAATATAATTGGTACACCGCGGCGCCCGACGTGCATCGCGCCGACCGCGACCGGCGGTTTTATATGGGACTGAGCCGGTGGCATCTGGCGATGCCGTGGTTCGAGATGATCCGTCTGCCGGCGGCGATGATCGGCGGCAAATTGTGCTGGCGCGGCGACGTGCTGTGGGAAGGCACCGGCCAGCGGTTTGCACTGTGGCGCGGCGACAGTTGCCGCGCCATCGAACCCGCCGACGCCGGACGCCGCGTGGTCGGCATTGCCATCAAGCCGGACACGCTAGCGATGCGGCTGACGCCGCCGTGGCCGGCGTGGTGGCTGGAGTTGCTACGCGAAGTACTGACGATGGTGGCGGCGGCCGGGATCGTGCTGATGCTGGTGCGGTTCGAGATGCGGCGGCTGGTGGTGCCAACGTTGCTGATTGTTCTGTCGATGCTGGTGATCGCGGCTGACGACGCCAGCTTCCTCGGCGGTGTCCGGCCCTTTGACGGCGGCGATGACGGGCTGTTCTACGAGCACTACGGCCGCGTCATTCTCGAGAAATTTCTGGCCGGGGATATTTCCGGCGCGCTCGAAGGCGGCGAGAAAGTCTTTTATTACGGAGGGCCCGGCCTGCGGTATTTCCGCGCCATCGAGCACGTCATCTTCGGCGACAGTTTTCTCGGATACTTGTCGCTGGTGCTGCTGTTGCCCTTGATCGTGCTCGGCCTATTCCGCCGTTTCCTGCCGGACAGATGGGCGCTGGCGCTGGCTTTGCTGTTCGTCGCGGTGCCGGTCGGCATGCTGTTCGGCACGGCGTTGCCGGACTACGTCAAATGGGCGGGCCGCGGCTTTGCCGATCCGGCGGCCTACATTCTGTTCCTGGCCGGTGTGCTGACGGTCGTCGGCGCCAAGGCGTCAGGACCGAACGGAAAATTCCTGCGTGCATTTTTCGGCGCGCTGCTGCTCGCGCTCGGCATTTGTATGAAGCCGATCATCGCGCCCGCCGCCGCGGTGCTGTTGGGTGGCGCCGGCCTGCACGCGCTCTATGTCCGGCAATGGCCGCGGCTCGCCGGTCTTTGCGCCGGGTTTTTGCCGGTGTTTTCGATGGCGCTGCACAATTGGTATTTCGGCCGTGTTTTCGTGCTGTTCAGCGCGAATTCGGGCGATGCCGATCTGCTGGTGATGCCGCCGTCGGCCTGGCTTGGGGCGCTCCGCGAATTGGTGGCGCTGAATTTCACCGGCGGAAATCTGGTGCGTGGAATGTCACAGATCGCCCACTGGCTCTCAGGCCCGGCCGAGGCCACCGCCACCATCCCGTTGAATGCGGCGGGCGTCGCCATACTTATGTTTGTGGTTCTGCGCGGCCGCCAGTTCGATCCGTGGCTGCGCCTGATCGGCGCCGCCGCGCTGGCGCAGCACGCCGTGGCGCTGTTCTACAACGCCGCAACGTCCCGCTATCATTTCCTGACCTGGTTTCTCACCATGCTGGTGGTCATGGTCTTCGTGCATCAGATCGGAATGGACTGGTTCAAGCGGCGTTATCCGGTTATGTCGGAGCGCATTATATCCAACCCTCTGTCGCGGCGGCTGGTTTCCGGCCTGGCGCGGCTCCAGAAGGCACCCTCATGAGCAAGCCTCCCGTCGGCATCGCGAACGGTCTGACCAATTACGGCGACCGCGACTTTTCCCTCTACCTGCGGCGCTCCTTCGCCAAGTCGATGGGCTATTCCAACGAGATGCTGGCGAAGCCCGTGGTCGGCATCGCCTACACGCCGTCGGGTTTCAACAACTGCCATCGCCATTTTCCCGAATTGCTGGAAGCGGTGAAGCGCGGGGTGCTGGCGGCCGGCGCGCTGCCAATCGAGTTTCCGACCATTTCGCTTGGCGAGGTTTTTCTCAATCCGACCAGCCTGAAATTCCGCAACCTCATGGCCATGGACACCGAGGAGATGGTGCGCGCGCAGCCCATCGATTCCGTCGTGCTGATGGGTGGCTGCGACAAGACCGTGCCGGCCCAACTCATGGGCGCTGTGTCGGCCAACCGGCCGTCGGTGATGCTGATCGGCGGTCCGATGATGACTGGCCGCCATCACGGCGAACGGCTTGGCGCCTGCACCGACTGCCGCCGTTTCTGGGCCAAATATCGCGCCGGCGCGATCGACGAACAGGAAATCAACGAAGTCGAGGGCAAGCTCGCCACGACCGCCGGAAGCTGCGCGGTGATGGGGACTGCCTCGACCATGGCCTGCCTCACCGAAGCGCTTGGCATGTGCCTGCCCGGCACCGCCGCGATCCCGGCCGTGCACGCCGACCGTTTGCGGGCCGCCGAAGCGTCCGGGACGCTGGCGGTGAAATTGATCGGCTCCACGCTGACGCCCGACAAGATCATCACACCGAAGTCGGTCGAGAACGCGTTGCGCGCGCTGCTGGCCATCGGCGGTTCGACCAACGCCATCATTCATCTGACGGCGATCGCCGGCCGCGCCGGCATTCCGGTGTCGCTGCAACGGCTCAACGAACTCTCCGATACCACGCCGGTGCTGGTGAACTTGAAGCCGGTCGGCAACGGCTACATGGAAGACTTCTTCGCCGCTGGCGGCATGGGCGCGCTGATGCGCGAACTCAAAGACCTGCTGCACCTCGATGCCATGACGGTCACCGGCGAAACGCTGGGCGAACGTCTCGGTTTCGACAGCGCCGACTGGGTCGACCGCACCATCATCGCCGAACGCAGCAAGCCGCTGGAGCCGCTCGGCGGCCTGGTCGCTTTGTTCGGCAACCTGGCACCGCGTGGTGCGATCCTGAAGCGCTCGGCCGCCGATGCAAATCTGTTCGAGCTTGAGGGCCGGGCGGTGGTGTTCACCTCGCTCGCCGATCTCGCCGCCCGCATCGACGATCCAAACCTCGACGTCGAAGCCAATGATTTTCTGGTGCTGCAAAATGCCGGTCCGCATTCGGAATCGGCCATGCC
>CAITEM010000596.1 GCA_903891395.1 uncultured Hyphomicrobiales bacterium
ACGTCAACCTGCCGCAGCTTCGTGACGATCTCTTCAGCCGTGTGTCTCTTCCTTGGCATTCTTCAGTCCTCCATCAGGCCATAAGCCATACATCAGGGAGGACCACTTCTCAGGGGGCAGACCACTGGTCGCGGTCTACACCGGCACGAGGGCAGCAACAGTATGCTCGGCAGCCCTGCGCCCGACTGACGGCCGCGGTTGGATCGACCTTGATCGCGGCGTGTTTTACAGGCGTGCCCCGGGGGCTGCAGAGACGAAAAAACGCCAGCCGTCTATCCGTCTACCCCAGAAGCTTTTGGCGCACCTGCGGCGCTGGAAACGTCATGGGCAGCGGTTCGCCGTGGAATGGAATGAAAAGCCGGTGAGGGACGTCGACAAGGCATTCCGCAATGTCGCGCGCGCGGCTGGCCTATCCCACATCAGCCCGCATGTGCTGCGGCATACGGCGGCGACCTGGTTGATGCAGAGCGGCGCCGACAAGTGGGAGGCTGCCGGCTATCTCGGTATGACGCTCGAAACGTTGGAGCGGGTATACGGCCACCATCATCCGGACTATCTCAAGAGCGCGGTAAATGCCTTCGATTGTGCGCCACAGGATCGCCACAGGAAGCCCGCAACCGAACGTGAACAAACGTCTTTGAACGTCACAAAAATCGCTGGATTTTCAATCTAGGTAACGGCAACCCGTTCGTTCGGGACGAGGGGGTCGCAGGTTCAAATCCTGCCACTCCGACCATCATTTCCGGCTTTCATTTCAAAGACTTAAGCGACGCGGCGGTTGAAAACCCGCCTCCCGCCCGCGTTAAACGATTGCGTCCTTGGCGCCCGCGCCGCCATGATCGCGGTCCGAGAACCGCAACGGCCCGTCTGACAAGGGCTGAGCCCGGTGGGAGGTTAGGGAGATCGCGCCGTGCGTCACGTCATCAAGCTGCTGGCCGCGCTGCTGATAAGCGGTGCCGTAATCGGGCCGGCCGGCGCGCAGACGTATCCGACGCGGCCGGTCCGCGTGATCGTCCCCTTCGGCCCCGGCGGCTTTGCCGACATCACCATGCGGCTCGTCGGGCAGCAGTTGTCCGAACGTATCGGTCAGCAGGTGGTGATCGAGAACCGGCCGAGCGCCGGCGGCATTGTCGCCGGCAGTGCGGTGACCTCGGCGCAGCCGGACGGCTATACGCTGTTCGTGCTGTCGAGCGGCATCGCGCTCAGCAAGGCGCTGCTCAAGACCATGCCGTTCGATCCCGGCACCGCCTTCGTGCCGGTATCGACTTTGGCGCTGTTCGATCTGCTGGTGCTGGTCAAGGCCGATTCACCGATGCAGACCATCAACGATGCGCTCGCGGCGGCCCGCAGCGATCCGGCCAAATTCAACATCGGCACCATCAGCCCCGGCAGTACGCAAAATGTCACCGGCGAACTGTATCGCGCGACGACTGCAATCCCCATGACCATCGTGCCCTATCGCACGACCGGTGACGTTCTCACGTCGCTGCTGCGCGGCGATACGCAGATCGCGATCGATTCCTACGCGGCGCTGAAATCGCCGATCGATGCCGGTTCGATCCGCGCCATCGCCGCCACCGGCGACCAGCGTTCGCCGATGCAGGCAAAGGTACCGACGCTGAAAGAAAATAACATTGATGTTGTCGTGGTCGGCTGGAACGCGCTGGTGGCGCCTGCCGGCACGCCGAAAGACGTCATCAGGTTTCTCAACGCTCATCTTCGTGCCATCATCGAAGGCGCGGATTTCAAAAAGCGGATGCTGGATCTCGGCGGCGAACCCGTCGCCAGCACGCCGGAAGAACTCGACGCGCGCCTGAAGTCCGATATCGACATGTGGGCCGCCGTCGTCAAAAAGGCCGGTTTGGAGCCGCACTGAAACCCATGACCGATACTCTCAAGATCGACGCACACGTTCATGTCTTCACCACCGACATGCCGCTGATCGATAATCCGCGCCACGTCCCCACCTACAGCTTCACGCATGAGCAGTTGACTGCGACGCTCGATGCGAATCGTATCGACCGCGCGGTGATCGCGGCGGCGAGCCCGTGGGGCGACTACAACGACTACATCCTGGCCGCATGTCGTGCGCATCCGAAGCGGTTGCGCGGCACGGCCATCGTCCAGCCGACCATCGATCGCTTTGCGCTCGAGGCGATGACCCAAGCCGGCATTATCGGCATACGGCTGCCGTTCATCGGCCTGCCGCAACTGCCCGACATCACCACGTTCGAGTATCGATCCTTGTTCCGGCGGCTGGCCGACCTTGATTGGCACGTACATCCTCATGTCAATGGTGATGACCTGCCGAAGATCCTGCCGACGCTGGAAGCGTCTGGCGTCAAAATCGTGGTCGATCACCTCGGCCGGCCCAATCCGAAGACTGGCGTCAACAGCGACGGCTTCAAGGCGCTGCTGCGGTCGATCGAGAAGGGCCGCACCTGGGTCAAGGTGTCCGGCGGCTACCGGCTCGGCCCCTCGGCGATGGACACCGCGCGCGAACTGCTCCGCGTCGCCGGGCCGGATCGCCTGGTCTGGGCCAGCGACTGCCCCTTCGTCGGCCACGAGAACCAGTTCCCGTATCAATCCACGATCGACTGGCTCAATGAATGCGTATCGGACCCGGGTGCGCGCGCGAAGATTTTCGGCGAAACGGCTTTGAAGCTTTATTTTGGGGGCGTTTAGGCGAGCCCCAGCCCGAGTTGCGCCAGTCTCGGCCCTGCATAACCCCTCGTAAGTCCCCTTGTGCGGGGGCGGTTGCGCCGCGTAGCCTTACGCCAGAAATTAAGCCGGCGGCTAACGACCGGCACATGGGAGGATTTTTTCATGCAACGGCTTGCCGTCTTGCTGTCGCGCGCGGCTCTCGCGCTCGCCTGCTGCACGCTTTTCATCGTTCCGAGCGCTCAGGCGCTGGACTACCCGAACCGGCCGGCGCGCATCGTCGTCGGCTATCCGCCGGGCGGCTCGACCGACATTCTCGCCCGCATCTTCGCGCAATATCTCGGCGAGAGACTCGGCCAGCAGTTCATTGTCGAAAACCGTCCGGGCGCCGGCAACAACATCGGCACCGAAACCGTCGTCAAGGCGGCGCCGGATGGCTACACCTTCCTGCTCGCCAACCCAGCCAACACCATCAACGCATCGCTCTACAAGAAGCTCAATTTCAACTTTCTGCAGGACACGCAGCCGGTCGCCAACTTCATCAAAGTCACCAACGTGATGGAAGTGTATCCCGGCGTGCCGGCCAAGAATGTTGCCGAGTTCATCGCTTATGCCAAAGCCAATCCGGGCAAGGTCAACATGGCGTCGTCAGGCAACGGCACCTCGGTGCATCTGTCCGGCGAACTGTTCATGATGATGACCGGCGTGAAGATGGTGCACGTGCCGTATAAGGGTGCAGGCCCGGCGCTGATCGATCTGATGGGCGGACAGGTCCAGGTGTTCTTCGACAATCTGCCGTCGTCGATCGCGCACATCAAAGCCGGTAAACTGCGGGCGCTGGCGGTGACCGCCGCGGTGCGCTCCGACGAACTGCCGGACGTCCCGATCGTCGGCGACACCGTGCCGGGCTACGAGGCGACGGCGTTCTTCGGCATCTCGGCGCCGAAGGGCACGCCGAAGGAAATCGTCGATCTGGTGAACAAGACCGTCAATGACGGCCTTAAGGACCCCAAGGTGATGGCCAAGCTCAAGGACCTCGGCGGCATTCCGGCGCCCGGCTCGGCGGAGGATTTCGGCAAGCTGCTCGCCGCCGAAACCGCCAAATGGGAAAAAGTGGTGCGCGCCGCCAATCTCTCGGTGGAGTAGACGCGCAGCCCGCGCTGGCCCTATAGCATTCGAGACAGCGTGAGGCTCTCAATGGTGAAGAAACGTCCCGAAGATCTGCGCAGCCATCGCTGGCTCGGTGTTAGCGACATGCGCTCGTTCGGCCACAAGTCGCGCCTGCGCCAGATCGGCTATGACGGCGAGGACTGGGAAGGCAAACCGGTTATCGGCATCATCAACACCTGGAGCGAGATCAATCCGTGCCACGCGCATCTGCGGGCGCGCGCGGAAAACGTGAAACGGGGTGTGCTGCAGGCGGGCGGTTTTCCGATCGAATTGCCGGCGATGTCGCTGGCCGAGACCTTCGTCAAGCCGACCACCATGCTCTATCGCAACATGCTGGCGATGGAGACCGAGGAACTGCTGCGCAGCCACCCGCTCGACGGCGCCGTGCTGATGGGCGGCTGCGACAAGACCACGCCCGGCCTGATCATGGGCGCCATCAGCATGGACATTCCGGCGATCTATATTCCGGCCGGCCCCATGCTGCGCGGCAACTGGAACGGCCAGGAGCTCGGCTCCGGCTCCGACGTGTGGAAATACTGGACCGAGAAACGCGCCGGCAACATCAGCGACGAAGAGTGGAACGAGATCGAGGGCGGTATC
>CAITEM010000597.1 GCA_903891395.1 uncultured Hyphomicrobiales bacterium
CACCGTCTCGACGGCGGTGGCGATTCTGCGGTCGGGGTCGCACACCGCCACGCCGATGGTTTTGGTGCCGAGATCGAGGCCGAGCAGGGCGCCTCGCGGCGGCAACAGGCTGGCAATGTCGATCAGCGGCAGGATCGGGCCCATGGGCCACGCGGTAGCACGCGGTTTCGATACCGCCAACGCCGGGATCTGACCCATGGGGCTCTTGCCATGGCGGCCAAAACGAATTCACATAGGGCGAATTCGGGGGATCACATGAGCGTCCAGAACGTCAGCAGCACCCGCCGCCACCGCGCCGACATCGATATGCGCACCTTCGCCAAGAACGCCGGTGCATCGATCAAGGTGCCGGCGGGCGGCATCATCTTCAACAAAGGCGAGGCCGGCGATTGCATGTATGTCGTGCAGTCCGGCGCAATCGACATGATGATCGGCGACAAGGTCGTCGAAAGCATCGGTCCTAACGAGGCGCTCGGCTTCATGTCGATGGTCGACGACAATCCTCGGTCCTCGACCGCCAAGGCGCGCGAGGCCTGCGAACTGTCGCTGATCGACGGACGCACCTTCCGTTTCATGGTCGACGAGGTGCCGAACTTCGCTGCCTACATCATGTCCGCGATGGCCAAGCGCATCCGCGGCATGGGCAAGGCGATGTAAGGTTGGCGATGTGACTACGGGACGATGCCCGCTGGCAGTTTCGCCGCGTGTGCGGCGATCTCGCCGGCGGTGGTGAGCCAGACCCGGTCATCGGCCCTGGCGACGATGTGGTTGAGCGCGCGCGCCAGATGTTTGAAGCGGTGCGGCCAGCCGACCAAATAAGGATGCAGCGCGATCCCCATCACCAACGGGCGCTTGGCGCACTCGGCGTGCATCACGTCGAACGTATCGACGATCATGTCGGCGAACTCGGCGCCCTCGCGTTTGCGGGCGACGATCTGGGGAATGTCGTTGAGCTCCTGCGGGTACGGCAGCGACAGAATGCGGCCCGCACGCGTCTTCATCCAGACCGGCTGGTCGTCATGGCACCAGTCCAGCAAATAGGTGTAGCCGGCTTCCTGTAAAAGGTCGGGCGTGACGTGCGATTGCGAGATCCAGGGCCCGAGCCAGCCCAGCGGCCGCGCTCCCGCATGCTTCTCGATCGCAGCGGTGGTCTCCTGGATCAGCGCGCGTTCGGCGGTCTCGTCGAGCGTGCCCTGACGTTCCGAATTGCTGCGGCCGTGACCGACGATTTCGGCGCCGGGAAAGGCTGCGATGGCTTGCGGCGCGTGTTCGTACATATCCGCATTGACCAGAAGTGACACCGGCAGCTTCAACTCGGCGAACAGGTCGGCGAGGCGGAACACGCCGACGCGGTTGCCATAGTCGCGCCAGGCATAGTTCAGCACGTCCGGCTGGTGCCCCGAGGGCGCCAGTTCCGCGCCCAAGCCTTCGCCGAACGAAAACCATTCGAGGTTGAGCCCGATATAGACCGCCAGCCGCTTGCCGCCGGGCCAGTCATAAACCGGCCGTTCGGCGATGGGCGAGTAGGGGTAGCGTCCGTGGTGGCGGGCAGGACTCATGAAACAATGGTAGCAGACAAGCCGGTTGTCGCGGCGAAAGCCGCTCTGCTATAGGCTCGGCCAGCCGCCCGGATTCCAGGAACCTTTATGTCCGTTGACGCCGCCACCGTCCGCCGTATCGCGCATCTCGCCCGCATTGCGGTCGCAGAGTGCGAGGTCGAGCATCTCAAGGACGAGATCAACGCCATGCTGGCTTTTGTCGAGCAGCTTCAGGAGGTGGACGTCGCGGGTGTCGAACCGATGACCTCGGTGACCCCGATGGCGATGAAAAAGCGGCACGACACGGTGACCGCCGGCGACGACGCCGAGGCGGTGCTCAGCAACGCACCGGCGACCGAAGATCACTATTTCCTGGTGCCCAAGGTGATCGAATGATGCGCGGACAGCATCATTCGATCAGCCCCGGGCGAGCACCGCGAGAGCCGGGGATCTCGTGCCGCGATTTCAGGAGACGGATGCGATAAATGTGCCTGGCTTGCGAACAACAAGATTCCGAGATGCTGTGGGAACTGGTGGAGATCATTTCCACCGGCGTGATGCCGCCCGGTCATACCGCCGAGGACCTGCGCAAGCTCGGCCTGCCGCAGCCCGGTGAACTGTTCCGCGAGCCGCAAGCCGTCGGCACCATCATCATTCGCCAGGTCGCGCCGAAAAAGCCCGTCTTCGCCTGCGACACGCCGCAAGAGTCACCATGAGTGAACTGACCTCGCTCAGTTTGGCTCACGCGCGCGATGGCCTGGCGAAGAAAGACTTTTCCGCCGTCGAACTGGCCGACGCGCATCTGCTTGCCATCGAGAAGGCGCGGGCTCTCAACGCTTTTGTGCTGGAAACACCGGAGCGCGCCTTGGCGATGGCGAAAGCCTCCGACGCGCGCATCGCCGCCGGCAAAGCCGGTGCGCTTGAAGGCATCCCGCTGGCGATCAAGGACATGTTCTGCACCGAGGGCGTGCGCACATCGGCCTGTTCGAAGATCCTCGAGAATTTCGTTCCAACGTATGACTCGACCGTCACCTCGCAGCTCTGGCGAGACGGCGCGGTGCTGCTCGGCAAGACCAACAACGACGAATTCGCCATGGGTTCGTCGAACGAGACGTCGTATTGCGGCACGGTGACGTCGCCGTGGCGGCGCAAGGGCTCCAATGTCGCGATCACGCCGGGCGGCTCGTCCGGTGGCTCGGCGGCGGCGGTCGCGGCGCATCTGTGTCTCGGCGCGACCGGCACCGACACCGGGGGGTCGATCCGCCAGCCGGCCGCTTTCACCGGCACCGTCGGCATCAAGCCTACCTACGGGCGCGTGTCGCGGTGGGGCATCGTCGCCTTCGCGTCGTCGCTCGATCAGGCGGGGCCTTTTGCACGCACGGTTCGCGACAGTGCCATTCTGCTGCGCTCGATGGCTGGGCACGATCCCAAGGACACCACCTGCGTCGACAGTCCGGTGCCGGATTACGAGAAGTCGCTCGGCAAATCAGTCAAAGGCCTGCGCATCGGCATTCCGAAGGAATACCGGCTCGACGGCATGCCGGCCGAGATCGAGAAAATCTGGGAGCAGGGCCGCGCCTGGCTGACGGCCGCGGGTGCCGAATTGGTCGAGGTGTCGCTGCCGCATACCAAATACGCGCTGCCGGCCTATTACATCGTGGCGCCGGCCGAAGCCTCTTCCAATCTCGCGCGCTATGACGGCGTGCGTTACGGGCTGCGCGTACCGGGCCGCGACATCACCGATATGTATGAGCAGACGCGTGCCGCCGGTTTCGGCGCCGAAGTGCGCCGCCGCATCATGATCGGCACTTACGTTCTCTCGGCCGGCTATTACGACGCGTACTATCTGCGTGCGCAACAGGTGCGCACCTTGATCAAGCGCGACTTCGAGGAATGTTTCAAAGCCGGGGTGCACGCGATGCTGACGCCGGCGACGCCGTCGGCGGCGTTCGGGGTCGGCGAAAAGGGCAAGGCCGATCCCGTCGAGATGTATTTGAACGACGTGTTCACCGTGACGGTGAACATGGCGGGGCTGCCGGGGATCGCTGTGCCGGCGGGTTTGGACAGCCAAGGCTTGCCGCTGGGTCTGCAGTTGATCGGGCGGCCGTTCGACGAAGAGACATTGTTCTCGGCGGCCCACGTCATCGAGCAGGCAGCCGGTCACTTCAAAGCTCATCCGTGGTGGTGATCTAGCGCGCCGAGTTTTCGACCGGCGGCAGATCCTGATCGCCATCGATGGTTTTCTTGCCGCCGTAGTCGCCGCCGCTGAGAATGAACAGGATGGCGGCGATCGCGACAATGCCGCCGACAACAAGTCCGAATAGTCCGTGGTCTGTCTTCATGGCAGTGTCCCAACGCCGCCCGCGGTAGGGGAGTTCCGGGTGCCGGTTTTGCTCTCCGGGTTAGAGTCATGCAGAATTCAGGCCATTCTTTGGAGGTCGGGTGGTCCCAGGCCCACTTAGAGCCGTTCCGGACACGTGCGAATGTGGCTGATAACGCTCAGGAAATGCTTGGAACTCGGCAGAGGTATTGGCATACTCGGGACAGGCTTAGGAGGACGGGTTGAGCGAAGGCGGGACACGTGAAACCGTACGAGCGCTCTACGACGCGTATATTGAGCGGAGTTTCGACCGCTTTGCCGGCCTGATCCACGACGATATCGACTGGGTCATTCACGGACCGATGGCGGTCTTCCCCTTCGCCGGACTGCGGCGGGGCCGCCCGGCGGTTCTTCAGGCGTTGGCCGGAATGGCATTATCCTATTCGCTGGACAGCTACATTCCCGACTTCATTCTCGTCGATGGCGACCGTGCCGCGATCATGGCCGATGTCGCGCTGACACAATATGCCACCGGCCGCATCCTGCGCTTCCGCGTCGCCAATTTTCTGCGGGTGCAGGACGGCCGCTTGATCGAATTCCGCGAATTCGCCGACAGCTTCGATCAGGTCGAACAGGCGCTCGGCCGCGTGGTCGAATTGTAAATACGAGATCGATCTGTGATATCTGTCGGCGATGACAGATGCCCCCGATCTCCTCTCAAAGCTGATGCAGCGCAGCGCCGCCGAAACCGGTACCGCCCGCGCCGTAATCCTGAACATCCAGGACGCCTTCCGCAAAGGCGACTACGCGCGCATTGCCGCACATTATCATGAGGACGTCGACTGGGTGTTTCACGGTCCGCCGTCCGTGTTTCCGGACGTCGGCCACCGCCGCGGCAAGATCGCGGTGTTCAAGACGCTGCAGTCGCTCAATGCGCTGTACCGATTCGACAGTCACGTCAGTGAGCGGTTGATCGCGGAGGGCGACTGTGCCGCCGCCGTCTCCGACATCAAGCTTTTGCAGCGCGCCAGCGGGCGCGTGATTTCACTCAAGGTCGCCAGCTTCCATCGGGTGCGCGACGGCCAGGTGGTGCAATATCGCGGCTTCACCGACAGCTTCGACGTCGTCGAGCAGGTGATCGGCCACGAATTGCAGTTCTAGCCGGCGCGCAACGGGGGTCAGCCCGGCTCCATGCCGCGCTTCTTGTACACGGCGCCGGCTTGCGGCGAGGTGATGTATTTGATCAGCGCCTTGGCCGCCGCCGGCTCCTTAGCCTGGGCCGCGATGCCGCTGGAGAACATCGTATAGCGCTGGGTATCGGCCGGCAGCGGGCCGACGTAGTCGACGCCCGGAAATTGCGACATCTCGCTGACCTGCTGGATGCCGATCTCGGCCTCGCCGTTGGCGGTGATGGTGCCGACGAACACGCCGGTCGGCGTCTGCTTGAGCTTCGGCTTGAGCTGATCGGCAATGCCGAGGCGGTCGAACAGGCCGATAACGTAGTTGCCGCTCGGCCCGGTCGAATAGCCGATCGACTTGGCGGCGAGCAGCGTCTTCTTGAACGCCTCGGTGGTGGAAATGTCGGGCTTGGGCGCGCCGGCTTTGACGCCGACACCGACGCCGGACCGGGCCAGATCGACGCGGCTGCCAGGCGCCAGCGTGCCGGATTTGAGGAAATCGTCGAGATCGGTGCCGGCCATGATCAGGATGTCGAAGGGCTCGCCGGCGGCGATGCGTTTTTTGACGTCGAGCGTGCCGGTGTAGACGATCTTGACGATGTTCCCGGTGGCCTTCTCGAACTCCGGCAGAAGTTCGCGGCAGGACGGCTCGGTGGCCTGGGTCGACAGCACCGTGATCTCGGCGGCGTTGGCCATCGCGGTCCCCGACAGCAGCAAAGCGGCCGCAATAATCCCTTGGATTTTCATGTTCGTCTCCCGTTGCCGCGCCTGGTGACGCGTTTTTATGATTTGTCGGGTCAGTCTAGTCTCAAGGCCCATCCCGCGATAGATAGTCGGCACCATGAACGTGCAAACCAAACCCTCGAAGTTGATCAAAGGCGCGACCGGCGACTGGGAAGTCGTCATCGGCATGGAAGTCCATGCCCAGGTGACCTCGAACTCCAAGCTGTTTTCCGGCGCCTCGACCGAATTCGGCGGCGCGCCCAACAGCCATGTGTCGCTGGTCGACGCCGCGATGCCCGGCATGCTGCCGGTGATCAACGAGGAATGCGTGCGCCAGGCGATCCGCACCGGCTTGGGCCTGCAGGCGCAGATCAATCTCAGGTCGGTGTTCGACCGGAAGAATTATTTCTATCCCGATCTGCCGCAGGGCTACCAGATCAGCCAATACAAATCGCCGGTGGTGGGGGAGGGCGAGGTCGTCGTCGATCTTGCCGACGGCGAGAGCGTCACCGTCGGCATCGAGCGTCTGCATCTCGAGCAGGACGCCGGCAAAAGCCTGCACGACCGCTCGCCGACATACTCCTATGTCGACCTCAATCGTTCCGGCGTGGCGCTGATGGAGATCGTGTCGAAGCCCGATCTGCGCTCGTCCGAGCAGGCCATGGCCTTTCTCGCCAAGCTGCGCGCCATCCTGCGCTATCTGGGAACCTGCGACGGCGACATGGAGAAGGGTTCGCTGCGTGCCGACGTCAACGTTTCGGTGCGCAAGCCGGGTGACGCTCTCGGAACACGCTGCGAGATCAAGAACGTCAATTCAATCCGCTTCATCG
>CAITEM010000598.1 GCA_903891395.1 uncultured Hyphomicrobiales bacterium
GGGTGAAAAAGGAGGAAATCATGGACACCAAGGTCTATCCCGTCACCCACACCGAAGCCGAGTGGAAGAAACTGCTCACGCCGGAGCAGTTTTACATCATGCGCCAGCACGGCACGGAGCGGCCGGGCAGCTGCGCGCTTAACTTCGAAAAGCGGGCCGGTACTTTCACCTGTGCCGGCTGCGATCAGCCTTTGTTCGTCTCCAAGAAGAAATTCGAGAGCGGCACCGGCTGGCCGAGCTTCAACGATCCGGAGGCCGGCGCCGTCGAGAACACCGAAGACCGCAGCCACGGCATGCTGCGCACCGAATGCCATTGCAGCCGCTGCGGCAGTCATCTCGGTCATGTTTTCCCGGACGGACCGCCGCCGACGCACCTGCGCTATTGCATCAATGGCGTGGCGATGAACTTCAAACCCGATTGAACGAAGAAGAGAGACCAAGACAATGAGTACCGTTGGACACAATGCGAAACGCGTCGGCGCCGAAGTTCTTGCCGAGATGCTGGCGGGTTACGGCGTCACCCACGTCTTCATGGTGCCGGCGGTGCTGCGGCGAACCTTTGCCGAAATGGAACGCCGCACCAAGATCGCGCGCATTCACTGCCACGGCGAAAAATCGGCCGCCTATATGGCCGACGGTTACGCGCGCGCCTCCGGCAAGCCGGGTATCTGCATGGCGCAGGTGATCGGCGCTCTCAATCTCGCCGCCGGTTTGCGCGACGCGTTCCTGGCCCATTCGCCGGTGATCGCCATGACCGGCGGCCGCGACCCGAAAACAAAATTCCGCAAAGTCTATCAGGAGATCGACGACGTTCCGGCGTTCGAGCCGGTGACCAAGATGAACGCGACGATCGACGATGTGGCGCGCTTTCCCGACATGATCCGCCAGGCGTTCCGCGTCGCGACCACCGGCGCGCCAGGTCCCGTGCATCTGCAGTTCCGCGGCAATGAAGGCCAGGTCGATCTCGAAGAGGCCGAGATGGATGGTCTGGTCGAAACGCAGTTCTCACATGTGCCGCCGTTCCGGCCGGAACCGGAAGCGGCCCATGTCAAAGCTGCGCTCGACATTCTGCAAAAGGCCGAGCGCCCGATCATCGTCGCCGGCGGCGGCGTGCGCGCCTCGGGCGCCGCGCGCGAACTGGTGGCGCTGGCCGAAGCGTTGCAGATCCCGGTTGCGACCTCACTCAACGCCAAAGACTGCATCCCCGGCACCAACCCGCTGTCGGTCGGCGTGGTCGGCAGCTATTCGCGTGAAAGCGCCAACCTCGCGGTTAACCGCGCCGACCTCGTCTGCTTCATCGGTACCGAGACCGGCGGCATGACCACGCATTTCTGGGCGGTGCCGAAGATCGGCACACCGGCGATCCAGATCGATATCGAGCCGGAGTCACTCGGCCGCAATTATCCGCTGCAGGCGAGCGTATTGGGCGATGCCAAAGCGGTGCTGGTGCGCATGCTCGGCCAGATCGACAAGACCAGTGCCACCAAGCGCCAGGCGTGGATCAAGGAGATCGCGAAACTGCGCGGCGATTGGGCGGCGAAGTACAAGTCGCTGCTCGAATCCGACGCGGTGCCGATCAATCCGGCGCGCATCTGCCACGAATTGACTCAGAACGTCCCCGATGACGCCATCGTCATCGTCGACACCGGTCACGCCGGCATGTGGATGGGCGGTCTGTACGACCTGCGCGTTTCGACCCAGAGCTATATCCGCAGCGCCGGCCATCTCGGCTGGGCCTTCTGCGCCGGCATCGGCGCCAAGGCGGCGTGCCCGGATCGCCCCGTCATCGTTTTCACCGGCGACGCCGGCTTCTGGTATCACATCGGCGAAATCGAAACTGCAGTGCGCTGGAAGCTCAACTCGATCACCATCGTCAACAACAATGGCGGCGGCAATCAATCCAAGCGCGGCTTCGACCGGGTCTATGCGGACCACGACGCCAATAATCGTTCGCGCGAATTGTGGACCTACAACCAGACCAACTTCGCCAAGATTGCCGAAGATATGGGGGCGTTGGGCATCCGCGTCGAGAAGGCCAGCGATATTGCTCCGGCGCTCAAGACGGCGCTGGCGGCAAATCGCCCCGTCGTCATCGATATCGCCACCGATCTGGAAGCCTTGGCGCCGACCGCGGTCGCCTAGCGTTACGCCAGGCACGAAGTTGGTAACGGGTCGAGGGCCGAAAGGTTCCTTGGCCCGTTATTATTCGCGGCAAGCCGCGCCGTAACCGTATTTTTTCCCGATTGTTTACTCAGTCGTTCGGTCAAATGGCTCGTCCGTTTCGACGATTTGTGAAATTATCCCGGCCTTCACAGGGATCGCTCTCAGCCGATGTTGACCGCCCGCCATGCAGCAATTCGGCTGCTCAAGCTGATGATGGTGGCATCGCTGGTGCTGCCGGCGGTGCTGTTCGGCTTCGCCGCCTGGGTGAACTATCGCAACATCGAGCATGTCACCGACGAACGCATCAACCGCTCGCTCGATATCCTGCATGAGCACGCGCTGAAGGTTCTGCAAACTGTCGAGCGCAGTTTCGCGGAAATCGATGAAGTCATTCGCGACATGTCCGACGACGACATTCGCGCCAATGAGGCGCCGCTGCACGCCCGGCTCAAGCGCATCGTCGGCGCCATGCCGCAATTGCAAGGCATCGCCATCCTCGATCACAGCGGCCATCCGCTGGTGACCTCCAGCATTTCCCCGGCGCCGGCAACGGTCGATTTTTCCGATCGCGACTACTTTACGGCCCATGTCGCGGCCAATGTGGGTACCTATGTCAGCGAGATTCATAGTCCGCGCATGGGCAGCCTCGGTCCTTATTTCTTCGCCATGTCGCAGCGCCGACCCTCGGCGAATGGCAGCTTCACTGGCGTCGTCACCGTGGCGTTGTTGCCAAGCTATTTCGAGAGTTTCTATGCCCGCATGGCTGTCAACGAAGGCAGTTATTTTGCCATCGTAAAAGCGGACGGAAATTTCCTGGCCCGTTTTCCCGTTCCCGAAGACCGGCGCATCAAGCTTGACGCCCGCAGTGAGTTTCAATCCGGCATCGCGCGCGGGCTGGAGCGGTCGATGTTCAGGACGAAAGGACAGGTCGATCAGATCGAGCGCCGCCTTGGCTATCGCAAGATCGCCGGCTTTCCGGTCTATGTCCTGGCGGGGACCGAGACTTCGATGATCGCGAGGGAGTGGATGGCCAACATGAGCGGTCATTTGCTCTTTGGTCTGCCGTTGACGGCGTTTCTGTTTGCCGGCCTGGCGCTGGCCCTGCGGCGCACGCGCCGGCTTTACGACGAGGCCGACCGCCGCGAGGCCGCCGAGGGCGCCTTGCGTCAGGCCCAGCGGCTCGAAGCGCTCGGCCAACTGACTGGCGGCGTTGCGCATGACTTCAACAATCTGCTGATGGTCATCAGCGGCAGCGTGGCGCGGCTGCGTTCGGAACTGCCGGATCCGAAACATGCGCGCATGTTCGACATGATCGCGACCGCGACCCATCGCGGTGAAACGCTGACGCGCCAGTTGTTGTCGTATTCCCGCAAACAGACTTTGACGCCCCAGGTCATCGACCTGTCGGAGCGCTTGCCAGTGCTGCGCGAATTGTTGACGCGGTCCCTGCAGGCCGGCATCGAGATCAATGTCGACGTGCCCGCCGGCGCCTGCGCGGTGCGGGTCGATCCCGGCGAATTCGAACTGGCGATCCTCAATCTCGCCGTCAACGCCAAGGATGCAATGCCCGATGGCGGCACGCTGTCGATCCGCGCCAAGCCGGTAGTCCTCAAAGGCGAAGCCACGGAAGAGGGGCTGACCGGGGAATTCGTCGCCATCCGGATTGCCGACACCGGGGAGGGCATCGCCGCGGAAAACCTGACGCGGGTGTTCGAGCCGTTCTTCACGACGAAGGATATCGGCAAAGGCACAGGGCTCGGGCTGAGCCAGGTTTACGGCTTCGCCAAGCAATCGGGCGGCACGGCCATTGTTTCCAGCGCCGAAGGCCGTGGCACCGCCATCACGCTATTCCTGCCGCGCACCCACGATGTCGCGTTGGCCGCGCCGCGGGCGACGGCGGTGCCCACACCTGCCGCCGCTGCGGGCACCGCGCTGCTGGTCGAGGACAATGCCGACGTCGCGGAGGTCGCGGCCGGCTATCTGCGTCAGCTCGGCTATCACGTCCGCAGCGCCACCGATGCGCGGGCCGCTATCGCGGCGCTGCGGCTGGACGCCAATGTCGATCTGGTTTTCTCCGACATTCTGATGCCAGGCGGCATGAACGGGCTCGATCTGGCGCGCGAGATCGACGAGCGCTTTCCGGGTCTGCCGGTGCTGCTGGCGACCGGCTACAGCGCGAGCGCCCAGGATGCCGTACGCCACGGTGTTGTCGTGTTGCAGAAGCCCTATGACCTCGAAGGCCTACGGCGTCACATCCGCGAAGCGATCGACGGCGCGAAAGCGCGCCAGCACCAGGCCGTGACGGCGAAATGATCCGGCACTGCCTTGCGGCTGGAAATTGGCACGGAACCGGTCAGTCGTGACCTTTAGGCTGAGCCTGCTCAAGCGAGGCTATCACGACTTAACTGTTTTCGACTTCCTAGGCTTCCCCGATTTCCTTCAGGATTTCCGCCGTATGCTCGCCCAGCCGCGGTGCGGGCTTGTCGGACGCCGCGCGCCAGCCATCCATCACGATCGGTGTGCGCACGCCCGGACTGGTGCCCCCCTTGGCCGCCGCGTTCGGCAGATCGAGCTTCATGCCGCGGAAGATGACCTGCGGATCGTTGAAGACCTGTTCGAGATTGTTGATCGGCCCAGCGGGTACCTTCAACTCTTCGAGTTTGTCGAGCAGTTCCTTGCGGGTCAGCTTCGACGTCAGCGCGTAGAGCTTCGGCACCAGCTCGTGGCGCAGCTTCAAACGACTGACATTGTCTTTGTACGCCGGGTTGGCGCCAAGCTCCGGCGCGCCCAGTGCCTGACATAGCTTGATGAACTGGTTGTCGTTGCCGGTGGCGATGATGATGTGGCCATCCGACACCGGGAATTCCTGGTACGGCACGATGTTGGGATGCGAATTGCCGATGCGCTGCGGCACTGCGCCAGAGACGAGATAGTTCAGCGCCTGGTTGGCCAGCACGCCGACGGTGGTGTCGACCAAAGCGGTGTCGACATAGCAGCCTTTGCCGGCTTTCTCGCGCTGTGCCAGCGCCGACAGAATGCCGATCACCGAATAGCAGCCGGTGACAACGTCGGTGATGGCAACGCCAACACGCGTCGGCGGGCCATCGGCCATGCCGGTCAGATCCATGAGGCCGCCCATGCCTTGCGCCATCAGGTCGTAGCCGGCGCGCGCGGCGTAAGGACCGTCCTGGCCGAAGCCGGTGACGGAACAGTAGATCAGCCGCGGGTTGTCGGGCGCCAGACTCTTGTAGTCGAGACCGAACTTGGCCAAGCCGCCGACCTTGAAGTTCTCGATCAAAATGTCGGAGCGCGCCGCCAGCTTTTTGACGATGCGTTTGCCGTCCTCGCTCTCGAAATCCATTTCGATCGAACGCTTGCCGCGATTGGCGGCATGGAAATAGGCAGCGCCGATATGCCCGCCATCGGTGCCTTCGACGAAGGGGGGTCCCCAGGCGCGGGTGTCGTCGCCGGCGCCCTTGCGTTCGACCTTGATGACGTCGGCGCCGAGGTCGGCCAGCATCTGCCCGGCCCAAGGCCCGGCCAGAATGCGGGCAAGTTCGAGGACGCGGATACCCGCTAACGGCTTCGACATGCGAACACTGGTCCTTCTTGCAGTGCGGCAAAGCGGCCGCGCGGCCAAAAACTCGTCCGGCTCTGTGGCTTAACCGCCCGATTTTGTCTATACCTCGTCGCCAAGGCGGGGGGACATCCGCACGCACGCGGCAACGACATAGGGAGCGGAACATGCACATTAATCGACGCAACATGATCGCGGGCGGCCTGGCCATGCCGGCTGTTATCGCGGCAACGCGGCTTGGTTTTGCCGCGCAGAGCCTCAAGATTTCCCATCAATTTCCCGGCGGCACCATCGACAAAGGCGACTTCCGCGACCGGCTGTGCCAGCGCTTCGGCGCTGAACTGAACAAACGTACCGGCGGCGCGATCGAGACGCAGGTTTATGCCAACTCGTCGCTGATGAAGACGGTCGCGCAGTTCTCGGCGCTGCGGAAGGGCGCGCTGGATCTGAGCTTCTATCCGATCTCCTACGCCGGCGGCGAGTTTGCCGAACTGAACATCGGCTTGATGCCGGGCCTGGTCAGTTCCTACAAGCAAGGCGCGGCCTGGAAGACGTCGGCGGTCGGCAAGCGGTTCTCCGATTTCCTCGCTGAAAAAGGCGTGATCATCGTATCCTGGGTCTGGCAGGCCGGCGGCGTTGCCAGCCGCGCCTCCTCGATCATCAATCCCGAAGACGCCAAGGGTCTGAAGATCCGCGGCGGCAGCCGCGAGATGGACATGGTGCTACAGGCCGCGGGCGCGTCGACGCTGTCGATCCCGTCCAACGAAATCTATGCCGCCATGCAGACCGGCGCCTGCGACGCGGCGATCACGTCGTCGACCAGCCTGATCTCGTTCCGTCTTGAAGAAGTCGGCAAGACCCTTACGACCGGTCGCGGCAAGTCCTACTGGTTCATGCTTGAGCCGTTGATCATGTCGAAGCAGGTCTTCGACAAGCTGCCGAAGGATCAGCAGGACGCGATCATGGCCATCGGCGCCGAGTTGGAAAAGTTCGGCACCGACGAAGCCATCGCCGACGACAAGGCTGTGGCCGAAGTCTATGCCAAGAAGGGCGCCAAGGTGCTCGATCTCGACGAAAAGATCGTCGACAAATGGCGCGCCATCGCCCGCGATACCGCGTGGAAAGACTACGCGCAGAAGACGCCGCTGTCGGCTGAATTGCTCAAGCTCGCCGAGCAGGTCAACGTATCCTGACCGGCGATTGTCTGAGCGGAAGCCCTAATGGCGCATAGCCTCGAGGAAGCTGGCATCGACAAACCGGCGGCATTTGACCATGCCGCCGGTTGGCCGTCCTGGATTCTGGCCAAGGTCAACGGCCTGATCGTCATCGTCTCGTCGGTCGCTCTGGTGATCGCCGCCTTGGTGCTGACCTACGGCGTGGTCACCCGATATTTTCTGCACTTCAACACCGACTGGCAGGACGAGATGTCGGTGTTTCTGATCGTTGGTTCGATCTTCATGTCGTCGGCGGCGGTGCAGGCGCGGCGCGGCCACGTCGCCATCGAAGCGGTGTCGGCGCTGCTATCCGACAATGTTAACCGCTGGCGGCTGTTCCTGGTCGACATTGCGACGTTTGCCTTTTGCGCGTTCTTCGCCTGGAAATCGCGGCTGTTGCTGGACGAAGCCATCGTCGAGAATTTCCATTCGAGTTCGACGTGGCAGCCGCCACTTTGGATTCCCTATTCCCTGATGACGGCGGGTATGACGCTGTTGAGCATCCAGGTGCTGTTCCAGATCGTCATCCAGTTGCGTTATGGCCGGAGTCGCGCGGCATGAGCGTTCTGGCCATCGGTCTCCTCTATGGCGCCGCCACGCTGCTGGTGATGTTCGCCGGCATGCCGATTGCCTTTGCGCTGGGCGCGGTGGCGACGATGTTCATGATCATGTTCATGCCGTCATCGTCGGTCGATACCATCTCGCAGAACGTCTACGAGGAAATGGCGTCGATCACGCTGCTGTCTATTCCCCTGTTCATCCTGAAAGGCGCGGCGATCGGACGCTCGCGCGCGGGACAGGATTTGTACGGCGCACTGCATGCGTGGCTGCACAAATTTCCCGGCGGCCTCGGCATCGCCAATGTCTTTGCCTGCGCGCTGTTTGCCGCCATGGCCGGCTCTTCACCGGCGACTTGTTCGGCGATCGGTTCAGCGGGCATTCCGCAAATGCGCAAGCACGGCTATTCCGGCGGCTTCGCTGCCGGCTTGATCGCGGCCGGCGGCACCTTGGGCATCCTGTTGCCGCCGTCGATCACCATGATCCTCTACGCCGTCGCCGCCGAACAATCGCACGGACGATTGTTCCTCGCCGCCATCGGGCCATCGCTGCTGCTGGTGTTCCTTTTTGCGAGCTACGCCGTATTCCGGTTTCAGTACGAATTCCGCCGCGCGCAGGATCATCTCGAAAAAACTGGCGAAACGTCGGAGCTGCTGCGCGTCGATACGATGACAATGCGCGAACGCTTCGCGCTATTGCCACGCGTGTTGCCCTTTCTGGTGCTGCTGACCGGCGTGATGGTCGCGCTCTATGGCGGCTACGCCACGCCCTCCGAAACAGCCGGCTTGGGCGCGGTATTGGCGCTGGTGCTCATCGCTTTGATCTACAGTGTCTGGACGGTGCGCGATCTGGAGCCCATCCTGGTGGCGACGTTGCGCGAGTCCACCATGCTGATGCTGATCATCGGCATGTCGCTGCTTTACTCCTACGTCATGAGTTACCTCCACATCAGCCAATCGACGGCCGAGTGGGTGGTCAGCCTGCATTTGTCGCGCTGGGTGCTGCTGGCGACCATTCTTCTTATGGTTGTCGTCCTGGGCTTCTTTCTGCCGCCGGTTTCCATCATCTTGATGACCGCCCCGATCATCCTGCCGCCGCTGCGGGCGGCCGACTTCGACCTCATCTGGTTCGGCGTCATCATGACGATCGTGATGGAAATGGGGCTGATTCACCCGCCCGTCGGCCTTAATATTTTCGTCATCAAGAACATCGCGCCTGACATCCCCTTGGGCGACGTAATGTGGGGGGTAATACCTTTTGTTGGGCTGATGATCTTGGCTGTTGTGATATTGTGTTTTGTGCCGGACATCGCCACTTGGTTCCCGGACCACCTCATGGGCGTCGGGAAATAGCGACATGAACACCTCGTTCTTCGGGGAACTGCTGCAGACGATCTCCGACCGTGGCCGGGCCTTGCTCGACCGCGGCCGCCGCGTCGACGCCTCGACGCACTCCGAGAACCTGGTCGAGTTATGCGAACATCTGCTGTCCGGCCGCGGCGAAGCCTCCGGCGTCGCACTGGCGCGCGAGATTCTCTGCCGTTATGCCGGACTCACCATTGGCCCGCGCATCGCCTTCTTCGAGGCGCTGGCGAAGCGGTTCGGCACCGATGCGTTGCGGATGGAAAAGGCGATCGCGGTGTGGCGCGACAAGCCGTCGGACGAGACCGCCGCGCAGGTGCATTTGGCATCGGAGCCGCGCCGTCAGGAACTGTTCCGCCGGCTCAATCTGGCGCCCGGCGGGACCAGCCTGCTGGTGCGCATGCGCGAGCAACTGCTGGACGTGCTCGCTAACCGTGACGATCTGAGCGCTGTCGACGACGATTTCGTTCATCTGTTCTCATCGTGGTTCAATCGCGGCTTTCTCGTCTTGAGGCGCATCGACTGGTCGACCCCGGCCATCGTCCTGGAAAAAATCATTCGCTACGAAGCCGTGCATGAAATCCGCGGCTGGGACGATCTGCGCCGCCGCATCGATCCGCCGGACCGGCGCTGCTTCGCGTTTTTCCATCCGGCCTTGATCGACGAACCGCTGATCTTCGTCGAGGTCGCGCTGGAGCGCGACATCCCCGCCGCGATTTCGCCGATCCTCGCCAGCGGCCGCCTGGAATCGATCCAGCCGGAGAAGGCGCGTGTCGCTGTGTTCTATTCAATCTCGAACTGCCAGCGCGGGCTTGCCGGAGTCTCCTTTGGTAATTTTCTGATCAAGCAGGTGGTCGAGGAAATTTCCCGCGAGCTGCCGAAGCTGTCGACTTTCGTGACGTTGTCGCCGGTGTCGAATTTCGCGCGTTGGCTGGCCCGCGAACTCAAGGCTGAAAGCTCCGCGGTCATCAGCGATAGCGACCGCGCGTCACTCTCGTTGATGGAGCGTCCGCATTGGTGGACCGATCCGGAAATATTCTCGAAGCTCGAGGACCCGCTGCTGCGCGCGGCGGCCTATTATTACTTGCGCGCGAAGACGCCGGCCGGCCTGCCGCTCGACGCGGTGGCGCGCTTTCATCTCGGCAACGGCGCGCGGCTCGAGCGCATCAATTGGCTGGCGGACACGTCCGACAAGGCCATCGCGCAGGGCAACGGCTTGATGGTGAACTACCTCTATGATCTCGATGACATCGAGAAGAACCATGAGGCCTTTGTGGAAGGCCGCACCGTGGTGGCTTCCAGCGCTGTGCAGCGCCTGATGCGCCCTTCGCTCGAACTGGTTCCGATCGCGGGCTGATGCTCTCTTTTACCCTCCCCACAAGTGGGGGGGTAAGAGCGTCACGCCTTCCCATACACCGGTACGACGGCGCCGCGCGTGACGTGGTTTTCGGACGACGCCAGAAATATAATTGTTGCCGCGACTTCCTCGACCTTCGGCCAAGCGTCGAAGTTTGCCTTCGGCATCGCCTTGCGGTTGGCGGCCGTATCCATGATCGAGGGCGCCACCGCGTTGACCAGAATTCCGTCTTTCGCCACCTCCTCGGCGAGCGCGATTGTCAGCGTCGCGACGCCGCCTTTCGCGATGGTGTAGGCCGTCATCCCGGCGCCGGAGCGCGGCTCCAGCGCCTGTCGCGACGCCACATTGACGATACGGCCGCCGCCTTTCATCGCGCCGATCGCAGAGCGGCAGCACAGAAAGCACGACACCAGGTTGCCGTCGATCTGCGCCATCAGCGCGGCCTTGTCGGTCTCCGCCGTCTTGCCCGGCGCAAAGCCGCCGGCGATGTGGATCGAGGCCCACAAATCGAGACCGGCATAGAGTTTCGCGACCGCGGCTTCATCCGACAGGTCCGACACGGCAATCAACTTTACCCGCGCGTTGTCGCGATGAGCGAAGCGCTGTGCTTCGGCCTCGTGGCGATATGGCACCGTACAGATTGCGGCGGCTTGCAGCAGCCCGCCGACAACCGCATCCCCGAGCGCGCCGGCACCGCCGGTGATGACGACTTGCTTGTTGGAAAAATCCATTCTCATTCTCCCGGCACAAAGGCGCTGTGTGAAGAATGCTGGATTGCCGGCGCGAGGTCTATCCCCGCCCGCGCTTGCCCCGCGTCGGCAGCACCTGGAATTCGATCCAGTTGGCCACTTCGCTGGTCCGCAGTTTCTTGTCGAGGACGTTCTTGCTGATGCCGTGCCGCCACGACAGCCGCTTGCAATCCGGATCGCGGTCGAGCGTGTCGAGATCGTCGGAAAAAATCTTGATGTCGGCTGTGTCTTTGAAGAAGCCCTCCTCGATCAGCCGGTCGCCGATGCGCCGCACGATGGCTGTGACCTCGCGCAACGGATATTCCGGATGATACTGCACCGCCCAGGCCACCGAACCGTTGGTGCGAAATTCGACGCTCTGTACCGAGGAGACCGCGTTGGTTGCCAATACGGTAGCGCCATCCGGCAAGGTCTCGACCTCATCGAGATGCACAGTCGGCGCGTTGAAGACATCGAACTTGCCGACATACATGGGATGCTTGCGGCCGGCTTCCGTCAGCCGGATGCCGCGGCCGAAGCCGATCTCGCGGCCGTTGGGGTTCTTCCGCACCACGCCGCCGGCCGCCGCGGTGATGACTTGCAGGCCCCAGCATGAGCCGAACATCGGCGTGCCGGTTGCGAGCGCGGCGCGCACCAGATCGATCTGCCGGGTCACGACCGCACCGCCATCATAGATGTGCAGAGACGAGCCGGTGATGGCGATGCCATCATACCCGGCGAGTGATTCGCCTTCCGGCAGCGTGGCGGCCGGATCGCCAGGATAGGCCGTGTCCACGATCGCGCCCGGCAGCAGTTCACGCAGGAGGTTGGAATAGCCCTGATGCGCGGGGGTACCGCCGACCGCGGTGTGTTCGGCAAGAGTTTCCGGCGAATTGCCTTCGATGACGAGGAGGCGGGGGGATGGCATTGAGCGTCCTGGGTACACGTCGGATATGGCCAAGCTTGGGCGATTTGGCAATCGTCCCAAAAATTCACGGCTTTAAGTGACGTTAACGCGCGGCGCGCTAGATTGTGCCACGTCAACAGCCGCATTCCGCGGCCCCGCCGGATCGTCCGTTAATCTCTTCGGGACCTATGCCTGACTTCGACATCGCCATTATCGGTGGCGGCATTAATGGAACCGGGCTGGCCCGCGATGCCGCGGGCCGCGGCTTGCGCGTGCTGCTGGTCGAGAGCAACGACCTCGGCTCCGGTACGTCCTCGGCATCCAGCAAGCTGATCCACGGCGGTCTCCGGTATCTGGAGAAGTACGCCTTCAGGCTGGTGCGCGAGGCGCTCGGCGAGCGTGAGGTGCTGTTGCGCATGGCGCCGCACATCATCCGGCCAATGCGTTTCATGTTGCCGCCACTGCCGGGCATGCGCGCGCCATTGCTGCTGCGGTTCGGCCTGTTCCTCTACGACAAGCTCGCGCCGCGCAATTTGCTGCCGCCGTCGCGCACGGTCGATCTGACGCACAATGCAATGGGCCAGCCGTTGCAGCGGCTGTTTCGCTACGGCTTCGAGTATTCCGATTGCTGGGTCGATGATTCCCGGCTGGTCGTGCTGACCGCGATGGATGCGGTTGCGCGCGGCGCCGATGTCCGCACGCATACGCGCTGCGTGCGCGTCGAGCGCCGTGAGGATTGGGAACTGGTGCTTAACCGCCGTGGCCGCCGCGAGACCGCGACCGCACGCGTTCTGGTCAATGCCGCAGGCCCCTGGATCGGCGAAGTCGCCGAAACCGTAATTCGTCAGCCGTTGAAAGCACCGGTGCGTCTGATCAAGGGCAGCCACATCGTGGTGCGCCGCCGCTTCGAGCATGATGCCGGTTACATTTTTCAGGCCAAAGACGGCCGCGTGGTGTTCGCGCTGCCTTTCGCCGATGAGTTCACGTTGATCGGCACCACGGATGAAAACTTCGTCGGCGATCTCAAATCACCGGCGCCGTCGCCGGGCGAAATCACTTATCTCTGCGACGTCGTGAACCAGTATTTCCGCGAACGCGTCACGCCGGACGAACTGGTGTGGTCGTTTTCGGGCGTGCGCGCGCTCTACGACGACGGCTCGAAACGGCCTGAGGACGTCACCCGCGATTATGAACTGGTGCTCGACCGCAAGAAGGATCTGGCGCCGTTGCTGACGGTTTACGGCGGCAAGATCACGACCCACCGCAAGCTGGCGGAGGCGGCGATGGTCAAGCTCGGCGTCTTCTTCAAAACACTGCCGCAGCCATGGACCGCGGGCTCGTCGCTACCCGGTGGCGATTTCCCCGCCGACGGATTTTACGCGCTGGTTGGCGAGACCATCGGGCGCTGGCCGTTCTTGTCGGAGCCGCATGCCCGCCGTCTGGTGCGGGCCTATGGCACGCGCGTCGAACGCACTCTCGGCGAAGCGCAAAGTATGGACGACCTCGGACCGCGCTTTACCGGCGATCTTACCGGCGCGGAACTGCGCTATCTGGTCGAGCACGAGTGGGCCGAAACCGCCGAGGATGTCTTGTACCGGCGGAGCAAATTCGGATTGAAAGCCACGCCCGACGAGCGCATCGCGATCAACCAGTTCATCGTCTCGTTGGCCGCGCCGAAAACATTCTGAGCCGCCGGCCCGTATGGTTACCGCGTCCTTAATTTGATCGCGAAAATTGCATCTGCGGTTTTTAACCTACCGCTATACCTTTGTGGTTTATTGCAACCTACGTATCTCTTATTTCGCGGATACCGGCGGATGCCCACCACGACCGACATTGCCACGCTGCTCGCCGCCACCAAAGTGCTTGTGGTCGACGACGAGCATTACATGCGCAAGGTCGTGCGCGCCTTGCTGATGAGCGTCGGCGTACGGACGATTTACGAAGCACCCGACGGGCCTTCGGGTCTTGAGATGATCCGCAACAACCAGCCCGACGTCGTCATCGTCGACTGGCAGATGCCAGGTCTCGACGGCGCCGGTTTCGTGCGCATGGTGCGCTCACCTGATACGTTCCCGTTTCCCAACGTGCCGATCATCATGCTGACCGGGCATGGCGAACGCTCGCGCGTGGTCGAGGCGATACAGATCGGCGTCAACGAATTTTTGCTCAAGCCGGTGTCGTCCAAGTCGCTGTACACCCGTCTGGTGTCGGTGCTGACGAAGCCGCGGCCGGTCGTGAAATCGGGCGACTATTACGGCCCGGTGCCGCGCAACCTCGCGTCGATGAACGAGGACAACGATCACGCCATCACCCAACTGGTGTTGGTGAACTAGGCCCGCTGGCTTAGTCTGCCCCGTCGCCACTCCGGGGATAAGGCTTGCCGGCCGCACTCATCGCCATCGATCAGGGCACGACGTCGACGCGCGCCATCGCGTTCGACGGGGCGTTGCGGCCGATCGCCACCGCGCAGCAGGAACTGCGTCAGATTTTTCCGGCGCCGGGTTTGGTCGAGCACGATCCGGAAGAGATCTGGCAGGCGGTGGTTTCCACCGTCCGCTCCGTCATGGCGAGGGCGCGTCTCACCGCCAAAGACGTCGCCGGCATCGGCATTACCAATCAGCGCGAAACCACTGTTGTCTGGGACCGTTCCACCGGCAAGCCGATCCACAACGCCATCGTCTGGCAGGACCGCCGCACCGCGGATTTTTGCGACGCGCTGAAGCGCGATGGGCACGAGCCTGCGGTCACGGCCAAGACCGGGCTCATCCTCGATCCCTATTTCTCGGCCAGCAAGATTGCCTGGTTGCTCGACAATATCGATGGTGCGCGGGCCTCGGCCGAGGCCGGCCGGCTTGCCTTCGGCACCATCGATTGCTTCCTGCTGTGGCGATTGACCGGCGGCAAAGTGCACGCGACCGACGCCAGCAATGCCGCGCGCACGCTGCTGCTCGATATTGGCACGGGCGCATGGGACGACAATCTGTGCCGTCTGTTCGGCGTGCCGCAGAGCCTGTTGCCGCAGGTGCGCGATTGCGCCGGCGAGTTCGGCGAAACCACGCCGGATCTGTTCCGCGGCCCGATCCGTATCCGCGGCATGGCCGGCGATCAGCAGGCGGCCACGGTCGGGCAGGGCTGCTTTCAGCCCGGCATGATGAAGGCGACCTACGGCACCGGCTGCTTTGCGCTGCTCAATACCGGTGCCGAGCGTGTCGCCTCGCGCAACCGGTTGCTGACGACGATTGCCTATCAACTGGACGGCAAGCGCACTTACGCGCTGGAAGGCGCGATTTTCATCGCCGGCGCGGCGGTGCAGTGGCTGCGCGACGGTCTCAAGATTATCACCAAGTCGGCGGGCGTCGGCGCGTTGGCGGCGCAAGCCGACCCGGCCGAAGAGGTTTATCTGGTGCCGGCTTTCGTCGGCCTCGGTGCGCCCTATTGGGACCCGCAGGCGCGCGGCGCCATCTTCGGCCTGACGCGCAACTCCGGCGGGCCGGAGATCGCGCGGGCCGCGCTGGACGCGGTCGGCTATCAGACCCGCGACCTCCTGGAGGCGATGCGCGCCGACTGGCCGCAGGCCGCGGGCGCCGAAACCGTGCTGCGCGTCGACGGCGGCATGACCGCGAGCGACCCCTGCATGCAATTCATCGCCGACATCCTGGCGAGCCCGGTCGACCGCCCGGTGGTGATGGAAACCACGGCCTTGGGCGCGGCTTATCTCGCCGGGCGTCAGGCGGGGCTCTGCCTCGACCTCGACGGCTTCGCCAGGCAATGGCACCTCGACCGCAGGTTCGCGCCGCAGATGGATTCCACAGTGCGCGACCGCAAATACGCCGGCTGGCAAGACGCGGTCCGGCGTACGTTAACGGCGCAGTGATTGTTCCCCGGCATAATCAAGTGGGGACGGGTGCCGCGAACATGAACGCTAAACAAGCCGAGTTTTTGATCCAGCAGCTCGCCGTGGTGCTGGTGGACGATAGCCAGTTTATGCGCAACGTAATCCGCGGTCTGCTCGCCACGATCGGCGTCAAAAACGTTCACGAAGCCGCCGACGGCATTACCGCGCTCGATCTGATCCGCGACGTGTTGCCCGACGTCGTGCTGCTCGATTGGGAAATGCCGCTGCTCAGCGGCCCGGAGCTGGTGCGGATCGTGCGCTCGCCCGGCGTATTTCCAACGCCAGACCTGCCGATCATCATGCTCAGCGGCAATGTCGATCAGCGGCGTGTGGTCGAGGCGGCCAAGCTCGGCGTCAACGAATTCCTGTGCAAGCCCGTTTCGGCGAAGTCGTTGATGGACCGGTTGATCTCGATTGTGCTCAAGCCCCGGGCGAGCGTCCGGCTCGGCGAATATTACGGTCCGGCACCGCGTGCGCCGGGAGCGAAAGTAAAATCCGCCGACGCCAGCGTTTGAGAACCGATCGCACGCGTTTGAGAATTATTCGCTGCGGCTTTGGCCCGGCGGGCGGAACAGAAAAATCAGAAACCACACCGGCACGATGATCAGCGAGCCGAGCAGCACGTTCGGCCAAGCCCAGGTAAAGCCCTGTCTGGCGTAATCCTCGATGCGGTCGGCCGACAGTCCGAACTCGCGCATCAACTGCTCGGCGGTGATGCCGAAATGCGAGAGCATGGCCCCGACCACCAAGGAGGCGACGATGACTTTGACCAGCGTCCGAACGATAGGATTGAACATCCGTGACCTGTCGCGCCGGGTTGACCGGCGGGGTGATTCGTCTGCGCGGAATCATAGTCGAACAGCCGTTGGCGTGCATGATCTCGCGTCGCGAGGACCGGCCGCTGGGTCCATTCATGCGCAATAAATAAGCAATCAGGGCTTTTGCGCCGGCGCCTGTTCGGCCGCGGGAATGGCGGCGTCGGCCGGCGCGCCGCCGGTCAGGCGCTCGAGCGCCGAGCGAACCGCGTCGCGCGCGGTGCGTTCGCGCACGGCGTTGAGCAGCGGTGCGGCCGCGCCCGACCGCCGGATCAGGGCCTCGGGATCGGGCAGCATGATGGGATCGTCCCACGAGCCCTGCACGATGAACGGCAGTTCGAAGGGCGCGGTGCCGGGCCGGGCCGCGACGACAAGTGCGGCGGAGCCCTTGAGGTCGAGTTCGCGTTCGGGAATGGAAGCCGATCCGTTCAACGCCAGGCGCACCGCCGAGCCTTCGACCTTCATGTCGTCGACCGTCACCGTGCCCTTGACGATCTTGAGCGCGACGGTGATCCGGTCATAGGGCGTCTTGCCGCTGCGGAATTCGCCGCCGCCTGACAACGGCCGCCGTTCCAGCCGCCGCAGCAATTGTTCGACGTTGAGGCCGGCGAGCGCGCCGTTGAGGCCGTTGAGACCGGCGGTGCCGTTCAAGGTGCGCGTGACCGCGAGCACGCTTTCGCCGGTGCCTTCGACCGACAGCGACATATTGCCTTTGCCTTCCAGCCGCTTCAGCCCGAACAGTTGACCGAGGCAGCTTTCCAGATCGACGTCGGTGAATTGCAATTGCGATTTGACGTCGACGCCGGATTCGAAAATGGCCAGCGCCAGCGAGCCCTGGATCAAGCCGCCATAGGCCTGCGCCTCGCCGATGGTCACGACCAGATGGCCGCCGCGCAGATTGGCGCCGATCGCGGTACGGCCGATCTTGGCGCCCGACATGACGACATTGGCCGCCGAAAGCCGCAGATCGAGATCGACACCGGACAATCCATCCAGGCTGATGCGGCCGTTGCTCCACTCGCGCTGGTTGGCGGTGAGCAGGCGGATGGTGGAAACATAGGGCGACACATCCAGCGTGTCGGAGGCGAGCGTGCCCTGTAGCGTCTTGCGGCCGTCGGTGGCAAATGTCAGCACGCCCTCGGCGGTGTTGCCGTCGAGTTCGACGTTGACACCGGACAGGCCGATATTGCCGCCGACCACGTTGGTCTGCGCCTTGATGGAAAAGCGTCCGAAGCCGCCGCCGGGCAGCGGCTGCTGGCCGGTCCAGATTAAGGCGTCGCGCAACGACCCGGCGTCGGCGGCGACAGTGCCTTCGATCTTGAGCGTCGGCTTGACGCTGATCGAACCTTCGAAGGCCGCCTTCATTGGCGCGCCCGCGACGCGGAGCTTCAGACCGGAGCGGTTGCCGGTGATCGCCGCGGCAAAGTCGGCCAGCGTCATGCTGGCGTTGATTTGTTCGTCGTGCCAGACGAAGCGTCCCGTGGCGCCGAAACTTTTCGAGATCGACGGCCAGGCCAGCGACAGATCGACGTTGCGCACGATCTCATCGACTTTATGCGCGGGGTCGCGCACCAATAGGGTGCCGTCGTCAATGCGCATTTCCGAGAATGCCGGCGTTCGCTGCGCCGGTTTCTGGCTGCGCGCCAGCGCATCGATCAGGCCGGACCAATTCGATTGACCGCCGGCGTCGAGGTCGACCGCGATGGTCGGCCGTACCAGGGCGACGTCGGAGATCTCGACGCGGCCGAGCATCAGCGGAAAGAACCGCAGACGCGCCGTCAGTTTTTCGGCGGTGAGCGCTGGGTTGTTGGGATCGCCCAACACGACGTCGGCAAAGCTGACGCTGCCGGACGGGAACAACGACACCGAGGCCTCGCCGCGCAGGACCGGATTGAGGCCGGTGACGGCGCGAATCTCGGCCATCGCGCGGTCGCGCACGGTGTCGGCCGAAATCAGATAGCCCGCAGTGGTGAGCACGCCGGCGCCCGCCACGAGTGCGGCGAGCAGGATCAATCCCAAGCGTTTTAGGCCGGTGGAAGCCGTCAAAGGGTGAAAATCCGGTGTTTGGTGTCGTTCGCCGCCGGACTATACCATCGGCTCACGGCAGGCCAACCGTGGAAGGCCTCTGTGACCCTTTCATGGCTGCTCGGGCCGGCATTTTTCGGGCTGGATGGCTCTCACTGAGCCGTTGTTTTCCGCTGACCCGGGATCGTGGCATCGGCAATCTCGGCGATCATCTTTTTGACGATGGCCTGGCCGAACGAGCCGAAATCTTTTGCCTCAAGCACGAACGAACCGGGCCCGCCGGTGACGTTATCGCGGTAATATCCCGCCAGACCTCCGGGCGGGTTGGTGTGCTCCGGGTTCCACGCCAAGGGACGTTCGCTCAAGATCACCAGCCCATTGATGGTGATGCCGAGCGCAAGCGCCTCGTCGCGTGATTGGGTCACGTCGCGCCCCGCATTGTTGGTGCCATCGCCGGACACGTCGACGGTCTGCCGCTCGGCCTTGAAAGGCGCGCGCGCGATTTGCGCGACCGCGAAATCGATACCGCCGCTGATCGAAGTCCGGTCGGCGAAAGTACGCGGCAGTTCCAGCAGCTTGTCGCCGAACTCTTGTGCCGCCTTCGGCCCATCGACGATGGTCCAGTCGATCACGACTTTCTGGTTGCCGGCGCCGGACCATTCCAGAAACAGCACGGCGATGCGGTGATTGCGGCCGGCGCTGACGGCCTCCAGCACGCGCTTGTCGGAAATCGCGGCGGCATAGCCTTCGCGCTGCAGTTTGAATTTTTCATTGTCGACGCTGCGGGACACGTCCGCCGCCAGCACTAGCAAGAGATCAACCGGCTCCGCCGCGCGGACGGTCGAGGCAAAAGCCGATATCGCGACAAGCAGAACGGCGCAGGAGAGCAAACGGCGCATGACCACCTCACCCTGTCGAGTGAGTGAAGTCTAACCCATCCAGCCTATTCCGCCAGCATGCGCGTGGCCGGAAACGCCACTTCCACCAGTGTGCCGGTCTCGACTTGGCTGGTAATGCGGAAACGGGCGTGATTGGCCTCCGACAGCGCCTTGGTGATCGGTAGACCCAGTCCGGTGCCGCTGGAACCCCAGCGCGCGGCGGTGGCGAGTTGGCGGAACGGCTCCAGCGCGGTCTGCAGTTCCTTTTCGCTCATGCCGACCCCGGTGTCGCGCACGCGCAGCACGATCTCGTGGTCGTCGTTGACGGCGGTCGAGACGATGACCTGGCCGCCGGCGCCGGTGAACTTGATCGAGTTCGACAACAGATTGAGCGCGATCTGGCGCACCGAACGGGCGTCGGCCACGATCTGCGGCAGGTTCGCCGGCAGTGAGGTGCGGATGATCACCCGCTCCTTGTTGGCCTCTTCCTGCATGATCGCGACGCAGCTTTGCACCAGGTCGTTCAGGTTGACGCTGACGAAGGTGAGTTCGAGCTTGCCGGCTTCGATCTTCGACAGATCGAGCAAATCGTTGAGCAGCGAAATAAGGTGGCCGCCGGAGTGGTGGATGTCCTTGAGGTACTGAGCGTAGCGCTCGTTGCCGATCGGGCCGAAGCGCTCGTCGATCATCACCTCGGAGAAACCGATGATGGCGTTGAGGGGCGTGCGGATTTCGTGGCTGATCTTGGCGAGGAATTCGGATTTGGCGGTGGAAGCGCGCTCGGCTTGCTGCCGGGCGTTGATCAACTCTTCCTCGGTTCGTTTCCAGGCGGTGACGTCGCGCAACACCGCGCAAAGTTTCTCGCCATCCTCGATGCGGCCGATAGTGACGTAGAGCGGCACCAGGCCGCCTTGTTTGACGCGGCCGATGGCGTCGCGGCCGGGCTCGAGAATGCCGGCGGCGGCGCCGCGCGCCAGCCGTTCGAGATAGTCGGTCACGCTGCGGCGGCTCTCCGGCGCAAACAGATCGCCGAAGGTCATCTCGGAAAAGTCGGCGGCGTCGTAACCGAACAGCGCCTCGGCGCTGCGATTACCCGACAGGATGCGCCCGGCGCGGTCGAGCACCAGCACGCCGTCGG
Source organism: uncultured Hyphomicrobiales bacterium (assembly GCA_903891395.1). Lineage (GTDB taxonomy): Bacteria > Pseudomonadota > Alphaproteobacteria > Rhizobiales > Xanthobacteraceae > Pseudolabrys. The sequence continues at coordinate 20,620 of CAITEM010000598.1, forward strand.
TGGCGGTGTGCAGGATCGCGTTTAGCTCGTGGTTTTCCCGCTCAAGCCGGTGCAGCGAACGTTCGGCGGCGCTGGCGCGGTCGTCGTCGGCCGGCTGGGTGTTGATCATCAGCACCAGCGCGTTTTCGCCGCTCCATGTCACGCTGAACAGTTTGCCTTCGACCGGCTTCTGTTTGCCGTTGACGGTGGCGATGTTGAGCGTCTTGGCCTTGGTCTTGATGCCGTTGGCCGCGTCTTGCGGCGCGTCCTTGGTCTCGATGAACAGGCTGTCGAGCCCGCCAGCTTCGGACAAGGCATCAAGATTGGCGTAGCCGGTCCAATCGAGGAAGGCGCGATTGGCATAGACCAGATGATTGAGCCGATAGACCAGAATGCCGACCGGCAGACGATCGAGGATCGCGCGGCCTTCGGCGGTGTCGCCGTTGCGCGCGGGTTTGGCAGGCTCGGGCGGCGGTGCGGCCACCGCGAAGGGCTCGGGATCGAATTCATCGGGGGCGGGTACGTCGCTGTGCTTGCCGGTGGCGTTCTTGAGCCGGGCATTGAGTTCGCGCGCCAGTTCTTCAAAAGCGCTGTGTTCGACCGGGCTTAATGTCGCTTCCGGTGCGGACGGCGCGGTCTGTGGCGGCGTGGGCGGCGCCGGTTGCCGGAATTCCAGAACGTCGGCGCTCGGCTTTTCGACGATCGCCGGCGCAGGTGGCTTCGCGGCGGCGATGCGCGTCAGGTCGCGGCAGATGCCGAAGCCACGGAAACCTTCGAACTTGCGGTCGCGATCGAATACCGGCAGCCCCGACATTTCGACCGCCAGCCGTTCGTTCGAACCATCGACCGGCCAGTGCACGACGAGGCCGCTCCAGGTTTCGCGCGACGCCAGCGCCTGGGCGATCTGGCCATGGCCATCGAGTTGCAGCGTCTCGGCGACTTCGGCCCAGGGCCGGTTGAGCACCGCGGCGGTGTTCGGTCCGACGAGCTTGGCGAAGTCGTCGATGCCGAGCGTGAATCTTGTCGCGGCGTCCATCTGCCAGACGAAGCGCATTTGTTTTGGCCGGTCCGGCACAGGCCGGCTCGGCGTGGCGGAGGCCGCGATTGCGGCCGCGGCCTCATTGGCGCGCGCACCGGCGTGCGAAACACTGGGCGCCGCGTCGAAGATCGCCAGCAGCGCCACCGTCGCGCCGGCCCCGAGCCGCAGCATCGTGACGGGTCCGCTGGCGATGTCGCCTTCGGCTTTGCCGTTATGGCTGGCCTCGCTCGCCATGCGTTCGGCGCCGAGCGCGAGCAGGTCGCGCTTTGCGCCCATCAACTCACGGGCGGAGGAGGTTGCCTCGATCAATTCGCCGTCGGCGGAAAACATCGCCGCCGGCCGGTCGAGGTCGGCCAGCAGGCGCCGTGCGCGCTCGGGCAGGCCGAGATCCTTGCCGGAGCGTTCGGTCGAAACGATGAGAACGGCAGTGCTGTTGTCGTCGAGGGTAATGCGCGAGCAGAGGCAGGTCAGCGTGCCGCCGAAGCGCGTGCCGAAGCCGCGCAGCCGTTCGAGCCGGGGCGCTCCGCCGGCCGGGAGCGTACCGGCGAGCCGCGCCACTTGCGCGGCGCTGACATTGTCCGGTTCAAATTCGAGGGTGCCGAGGGCGGCAGGCGAGGGCGCGTCGAAGACCGCGGCGGCCACCGCATTTCCCCACAGGACGCGCGGCGCGTCGGCTGCCCATAGCCATACCGGCATCGGGCTCAGGGCATGGGCCGCGAGCCGCGGGTCGGTCAGTCCGGCAGATTGGAACTTCGTCCCATTCATGCTCACGTCGCATAAATTACGGCTAATAAAGCCTTAATACGGCTGGTTGGACCGTGCGTCCACGACACAAGACCTGACACGGCCGGCGAACCGGTGATAACGTTAATGTACGGGTTCCAAGGGTAGCGTCGCCGGGACGTGGACCTAGATAACCGTAGAGCCGGGGCCACCGGCGGCGCACATACAGGAGGTTGTGATGGCGAAAGACGGTAATGCAAACTTCGAGATCCCGGCGGAGATGCGGGCCTTTGCCGAAAAGAGCGTGGCGCAGGCCAAACTGGCGTTCGACAGCTTCATCTCGGCCGCCCAGCAGGCCGTCAACACCGCGGAAACCCATGCCGCGACCGCACGCGTCGGCGCCAAGGAAGCGGGCGACCTCGCCATGACCTTCGCCGAGCGCAACATCGCGTCGTCGTTCGATTTCGCGCAGCGGCTGTTGCAGGCCAAGGACCCGCAGGAAGTCGCCACGCTTCACGCCGAATACGTGAAGAGCCAGGTCACGACCCTCACCGAGCAGGCCAAAGAGCTGAGCAAGCAAGCCGCCAAGATCGCCGGGCAGACCACCCCGCACTGACGGCCATTTGTCCGGCATTCGCCGCACGGGCGCTCGGTTCCGCCCCGGCATTCGCGTGGCAATTTTCAGGTATTTTTGTGCGTCGCAATATTTTTATTGCATTGCACCACGGGCGGCATTAGACATGGTTTACAACCTCGCCTTGGCGCCTCGTTGGTGTCTCCTTGCGGTGTTGAAACAGGCGCGAACCGGCATGCCGAGGGCGGCGGTTCGCTGATAGCCCGTGCCGCCCTCCTAGCCGAGGAATCACGCTATGGCCGAAACCCAAGTCACCCCGAAATCAAAGCCGAAACCGGTCGCGATCGCCGCGCCCCCGACTGCCTTCGAGACCCCGAAATTCGAGATGCCGAAGTTTGAAATGCCCAAGTTCGAAATGCCGAAGATGGAAGTGCCGCCGGCATTCCGCGAAATGGCCGAGAAGGGCATCGCGCAGACTAAGGCGAACTACGACAAGATGAAGAGCACCGCCGAGCAGACCACCGACATGCTCGAAGAGACCTATTCCACGGCCTCCGCCGGCTGTACCGGCTACGGCCTCAAGCTGATCGAAACCGCGCGCGCCAACAGCAACGCCGCCTTCGATCTGTTCGGCCAGTTGCTGGGCGCGAAGTCCTATTCCGAAGTGGTCGAGAAGACGACGGCCTACATGCGCACGCAGTTCGACACGCTGACCGCGCAGGCCAAGGATCTCAGCGAGCACGCTCAAAAGGTCGCCACCGACACCGCCGAGCCGATCAAGGGAACCATGAGCACGATCGGCAAGGCGGCCTAACGGTCGATCAACCGCAGGGTTGCATTCGCGTTTTCAAAGCCCGGGCGGGCAACCGCCCGGGTTTTGCTTTGCCGGTTGGCGCCGCGGGATCGTTGAAATCGAAACTTGCCAAACCGGAGGGCGGCACCTAGGTTCCGCCCGCCCGGTGCCACATAGGTCCGGCGTTCAACGTGCAGGCGTAGCTCAGTTGGTTAGAGCGCTGGTCTGTGGAACCAGAGGTCGGTGGTTCAAGTCCACCCGCCTGTACCATTTCCACATTTATCCGAAGCCAAAGTTCCGTTCGCGTCCCGCGCGGGCCGTTAGCGTTGCCGGACGCAAATAGACGAATCTCATCGGCGTACTTTCACGCGGGCACATTGTTGCGCGTCTGACGGACAGCACGACTAGAACCGGCATGAACTACCGCTCTTGGTCGCTCCCAAACGAAAAACGCCGGCGAGAAACTCGCCGGCGTTTTTATTTCAGAAGATCGTGCGTTAGCGCTGGCTGACGCGGCCGCTGTTGCGCGGCGGCCCGATGAAGTTACGGCCGCGGTAGCCGGCAGCCGGCTGCTGCGCTTGGGCGCCGCCAAACAGGAAGTCAAAGAAGTTCGGTCCGCCGCTGTAGCCGCGGCTGTCGCCACCGTACATGCCGACCGGCATGCGCACCGGCTTGGAC
>CAITEM010000599.1 GCA_903891395.1 uncultured Hyphomicrobiales bacterium
CGCCAGCCGGCCAGCACCGCCAACCGTCCGTAGGCGTCGTCGCCAACTTTGGCGACGATGCGCTCGGCCACCTCGCGCTGAAACATCAGCACCAGCATGTCGTACCAGGGCGGCCAGGGCTCGGCGGTGAGCCAGCCGATCAGCAGCGCGGTGGCGATGTTATAGGGCAGGTTGGCGACGATGCGCGCGCGGCCCTCACCGGCCAGCTTCGGCATGTCGATGCGCAGCGCGTCGCCCGAGACGATCTCGAGCCGGCCTGGATAATGCGTAGCGATTTCCTCGAGCGCGGCGATGGCGCGTTCGTCGCGTTCGATGGCGATGACGCGCGTGGCGCCCAGCGTCAGCAACGCCCGCGTCAGCCCGCCGGGACCGGGCCCGACTTCGACCACGGTGGCGCCGTCGAGCGGCCCGGCCGCGCGGGCAATGCGCGCCGTCAGATTGAGATCGAGCAGGAAATTCTGGCCGAGCGATTTCTTGGCCGACAGGCCGTGCTTGCGGATGACCTCGCGCAGCGGCGGCAGGTCGTCGATCTGGGCCATCGGCTCTCGTCCACATCCGCTCGTCCCGGCGAAAGCGGGGACCCAGGGGCAACACGGTCGGTCATTGTCGCTCTAGAGCCCCCGCTTACGCGGGAATGAGCGGAGTTTTTACGGTTGCTGCCAGCCGCGCCGCCAACGCCAAAGCCGCCACCAGGCTCGACGGATCGGCCGTGCCGGTGCCGGCGATGTCGAACGCGGTACCGTGGTCGGGCGAGGTGCGCACGAACGGCAGTCCAAGCGTGACGTTGACACCGTGGTCGAAAGCCAGCGTCTTGATCGGGATCAGCGCCTGGTCGTGATACATGCACATCGCGACGTCGTAGCCGGCGCGCGCACGTTCGTGAAACATGGTGTCGGCCGGCAGCGGCCCGACGGCGTCGATGCCGTCGGCCTGTAACCGGGCGATGGCCGGCGCGACGATGTCGCGATCTTCTTCGCCAAGCGCGCCGCCTTCGCCGGCATGCGGGTTGAGGCCGGCGATGGCGATGCGGGGATGGGCGACGCCAAAACGCGCCCGCAGGTCGCGCGCGACGATGCGCCCCGTGCTGACGATCAAATCCAAAGTGAGCGCGCCCACCACGTCCTTTAACGGCAGATGGATCGTCACCGGCACCACCGCCAGTTCCGGCGACCACAGCATCATCACCGGCTGCACCGGCTTGCCGGTCGCTTCGAAGGCAAGCTTGGCCAGGAATTCGGTGTGTCCCGGTTCGGCAAAGCCCGAGCGGTACAGCACGTTCTTGGCGATCGGATTGGTGACAACCGCGGCGGCGTCGCCCGCCAGCACGTCGGCCACCGCGCGGCGGATCGAGGCAATGGCGGCAGGCGCGCTCGTTGCGTCAGGTTTGCCGGGCGCCGCCGTCACCGGCAGGCCGAGCGGCACCACGGGCAGCGCGCGCTCGAAGGCGGCGCTGGCCGTTACCGGCGTGACTTCGATCAGCGGCACATCGAGCTTGAGCGCGCGCGCGGTTGTGCAGAAAATCCACGTCGCCGATGACATAAAAAGCAGGCAGGTCGAGTTCGACACGCCGCCGCCACAGCACCAGCGTCAGATCGGGGCCGATCCCGGCCGGCTCGCCGAGCGTCAAGGCAAGGGGCGGGTCGCCGACGCTGTTCATTTGTACTCGATCATCGCGCCGCGGCGAATTTCTTCCAGAAATTTCTTGGATTCCGCTTCATAGCGTGTCGTGAAGATTTTCTCGCGAATTTCACGCTTGGAG
>CAITEM010000600.1 GCA_903891395.1 uncultured Hyphomicrobiales bacterium
CCGACCTACCAACAGCTTTCTCCAATAGAATCGGCACTTGCGGCGTAATTGAGTCGCGAATCGTCGGTATTGGATGGAACTCGGCAGCCGGACGGTGCTGAAAGCGCCAAATCCGCCTTCCCGCTGCGTGTTGACAGGCCAAGGCCCGGCCATAGAATGAGATCAGTGCCGCCCGGCGAGGCGGCACATTTCATTTCTGCTCGCCAGTGACGCCTGAAACCGCCGCTCCGGGCCTTATTCCCGGAGAGCAACGGCGTTTTTGGGTAGGATCATGCGTTTGCAATGTTTTGATGAAAGACCGTGGCTGTGACGTCGCATCTGCTGCCCACTTACGCGCGTGTCGACCTCGCTTTCGAGCGGGGCGAGGGCGTTTGGCTGATGACCGCGTCGGGCGACCGCTATCTCGATTTCACGTCCGGTGTTGCGGTCAACGCGCTAGGTCACGCGCATGCGCATATGGTCAAGGCGATCACCGAGCAGGCGCAGAAACTCTGGCACGTCTCGAATTTGTACCGCATTCCCGAAGGCGAGCGGCTGGCCGACCGGCTGTGCGCGGCGACCTTCGCCGACACGGTGTTCTTCCAGAACTCCGGCGCCGAGGCGATCGAGTGCGCGATCAAGATGGCGCGGAAGTATCAATCCGCCAGCGGCAAGCCGGAACGCTACCGCATCGTGACCTTCGAAGGTGCGTTCCATGGCCGCACGCTCGCGGCGCTGGCCGCGACCGGCAACAAGAAATATCTCGACGGCTTCGGTCCGCCGATGCCCGGCTTCGACCAGGTCCCGTTCAACGATCTCGACGCGGTCAAGAAGGCGGTCGGTCCTGAGACTTCCGCGATCCTGATCGAGCCGGTGATGGGCGAGGGCGGCGTGCGCGTCGTGCCGCACAATTTCCTGCGCGCGCTGCGCAAGCTGTGCGACGACAACGGCCTGCTGCTGATCTTCGACGAGATCCAGACCGGCGTCGGCCGCACCGGCGATCTGTTTGCCTATCAGCACACCGGCGTGACGCCGGACATCATGACCATTGCCAAGGCGCTCGGCGGCGGCTTTCCGGTCGGTGCGTGTCTCGCGACCGCCGAAGCCTCCAAGGGCATGACGGCCGGCACACACGGCTCGACCTTCGGCGGCAATCAACTGGCGATGGCGGCGGGCAACGCGGTAATGGATGTTGTTCTCGCCGACGGCTTTCTCGACAAAGTGAAGCACAATTCGCTGCTGCTCAAACAGAAGCTCGCCGAACTCAAGGACCGCCACGCCTCGGTGATCGCGGAAGTGCGCGGCGAGGGCCTGTTGATCGGCCTGCGCCTGGTGCCGCCGGCCAGCGAACTGGTCGATGAATTGCGCGCCGAGAAGATGATCACGGTCGGCGCCGGCGACAATGTCGTGCGGCTGCTGCCGCCGCTCATCATCGACGAAGACGAGATCGCCGAAGCCGTGGCGCGCATCGACCGCGCCTGCACGCGGCTCGGCCAGACCCATGCCCGCGCCGCCAAGGAAAAGGTGGCGCCATGACCGTAAACAACGGTGTGCGCCACTTCCTCGATCTGATCGACATCCCGAAGCCGGTGCTGGCGGGCATGATCGACCACAGCCGCGCCATGAAGGCCGAGCAGAAGAAGGGCAAGATCATCGCCCCGCTCGCCGGCAAGACCTTGGCGATGGTGTTCGACAAGCCTTCGACCCGCACTCGCGTGTCGTTCGACGTCGGCATGCGTCAGCTTGGCGGCGAAGCCATCCTTCTGACGGCGCAGGAAATGCAGCTCGGCCGCGGCGAGACTTTGGCCGACACCGCGCGGGTGCTGTCGCGTTTCGTCGATGCCATCATGATCCGCATTCTCGACCACGAGGCGGTCGCCGAATTGGCGAAGTACGCAACCGTGCCGGTGATCAACGGCCTGACGCGGCGGTCGCACCCGTGCCAGGTGCTGGCCGACGTCATGACCTTCGAGGAACACCGCGGCCCGATCCGCGGCCGCACCGTGGCCTGGACCGGTGACGCCAACAACGTGCTGGCGTCGTGGATGCATGCTGCCGAGCGGTTCGATTTCAATCTGCGCGTTGCGACGCCGTCCGAGTTGAAGCCCAAGAAATGGCTGATGGACTGGGCCAAGCAGTCGGGCGCCGCCATCAAGTTCGGCGAGGACCCGGATGTCGCGGTCAAGGGCGCCGACTGCGTCGTCACCGACACCTGGGTGTCGATGGGGGACCGCGAGGCCAAGCGCCGCCACAACGTGCTCAAGCGCTACCAGGTCAATGCCGGGCTGATGGCCAAGGCCGCGCCGGACGCCTTGTTCATGCATTGCCTGCCCGCGCATCGCGGCGAGGAAGTGACCGACGAAGTGATGGACGGGCCGCAATCGGTGGTGTTCGACGAGGCGGAAAACCGCCTGCACGCCCAAAAGGGCCTACTGGCCTGGTGCCTGCACGCCGACGCGCGTTAGGCC
>CAITEM010000601.1 GCA_903891395.1 uncultured Hyphomicrobiales bacterium
CAGCGGAATCATAATCCGGAGGTCGGGGGTTCAAATCCCTCCCCCGCTACCAGGTACCTCGTTGAGGTAGTTGCGCTTTTTCATATTGCTGGCGGTTTGCGCGCCGCGAATAGTGCGCGGCCATCGCCTCGGTCTTCTGGCCCAACAGGTCGGCGATCGATCGGTTGTCAGAGCCAAATTCCGCAAGGATCATCGACGGCGCTACCACCGCGGACCCGCGCCCCTAACATCGCAGACCGAGGGCACGCGACGCTGTGCGATTGGTTTTCCGACCCAAGGGTTATTGGGGCATCCTGCGGGATCGCAACTTCACCACTGGTAGCGGAGCGTGCCCTTGCCGCCGTTGCTCATGGTCGTGCGCGAGTACTCACCTTCGTAGCTCGCGAGCACAGCCCAGCCGTTGGCGCACTTCCACTCGCCGCCAAGCGAAACCAGCGCCGCATTCGCTGCCGGTGCCGCACCATTGACGGTGAACGCTGTACCAAGCGCCTGGAACGTCGCGGTCGCGTTGCGGTCAGTGTTCCAGTCGTGCGCCCACGCGGTGCGAGCCATCAAGGTAAACATGCCATCTTGCACTACGAGGGCCTTGTCCCAGCGGAAGCCGAGTTCGCCACGCGTCGCGGTGACACTGTGCGAGGCGTAATTGAGCGCGAACTGGTTCGAGCCTGAAGTAGCGACTTCGCCATAAGATGGCAGGAAGAAAGTGGTCGATTGCAACGCTGAATAAGGCGTAATGCCGACGACTGGTGTTGCATAACGCCAACCCGTTTCGATGCGGCCAGAAAACGCATTTGATTTGAACGCAGCGTGCAGATTGTCGGTGCCCGCGATCGTAACGACGCGGTCGCTCGTGTTGTCTTGCCACGCATATGACAGCGCACCAGCGATATAGGACGCACCCCAGGTGTGGCGCCCATAAACACCGAACTGGAACATATCGGATTTGCCGCCGCCGAAGCCATTATCGATGCCGTAATTGGTCGAGCCGCCACCAACGGCGAAGCCGACGCGGGTGTCAGGCGAAAAGCGGTAATCCGCACCACCCACCACGCCCCATACGTTGCTGCGCGTGGTGTTCGTGCCGGCGCCCGCATCGCCACTGACGCGACTGTTGCCGCCGTAAACGGTGGCCCACGTACCCCAGCGTGCTGCTGGCAACGCGGCAGACATGCGGTCCTTCGGCGTCACCGCGGCGTAGGCATCACGCCCTTTCGGTGACAGCTTTTTCATGGCGTAAGCTAAAGTCTCGTCATCGGCGTAGCCGAGCGCGCCAACCCCGCCTTGTCCGCCCGCGTTGCCGAACGCGGCATCGAACACGCTGTTGATGAACTGCGTTGTCGAACTGACGCCCGACTGTGTGCTCGACGCGCCTGGTTGGCCTGACAATTGTCCCGCTGCCTGCTACAACTGCGACGAACTGAGGCTTGAGAGGCCCGCAAAACCCGACGGCAGCGTGCCGCCGCCATTCGTGAAGGCGTCGATTGCGCCCGTTGCGTTACTCGCGTTACCCGTCGTACCGCTGGGAAGATTAGGAGTGAGTGCTTTAGGAGTGAGCGCTGTTGATATCGCTGGCAGCAGAGTTAGGCTGACATCGTCTATTTGGGCGGCGGTGGCAGCGCTAGTGCCCAGGGTGCTGGTAAAAGCGACTACGGTATTTCCCGCTGGAAGCGTCACCGTGCTGACGAATTGCGCAAAAATTGTAGACGCGTTCACAACGGAATAGACGTTGCTGCCGACCGTAGCCGTGAATGTGTTTGGAGCGCCAACGGCCAATTTGTACCAAAACGAAAACTGATACGATCCGGCAGCCACCGATACCGTCTGACGTGTGTCAACCGCGGGGTTGAGGGGTGTGACAAAAACGAAATTTTGCGTTCCGGAATGGGGCGCAAATCCGTCCACCGCGCCGTCGAAACCGTAGGCGGGGCCGCAGGAGCCCGTTGTCGTCCACGACGTGGCGTTACAGGTGCCGCCGGTGACCGCCTCAAACCCGCCGTTCTGTATCAGATTTTGCGCGCTTGCCGGCAGGGAGGTCGTCATCACGCCCGCAAGGACAACAGAAAACGCAACAAAAAAGGAGCCGACAGGGCTCCTTCGACCGGCACTGAACATCACACGCCCCTAACCCAAAAACGAACCGGTTCCCCGACCGGCATTCCCTTACCTCGATTAAAGCTTGCGGCCCTTATGGTGTAAATACGCCACAGCGTTGTGTGGCTGATCGGACTGCGGCTGTTGCCTGCGCGCCACAACTCCATTTACGCCGCGACCAAGGGGGCCATCGAGTATTTTTTATAGCTGAAGCAATCGACGCCAGAGGCGAGGGCGGCAACTTTAAAGCCGGCCGGGGCACGATTTCACGGGCGGGTTAGACAGATCAGGGGTAAGTCTTTGATCTTTGGCTTCAGACGGGTTCCGAGGGCAGAGCAGGTCCACTGCGCAGTACCGCCTTGCGGTGGTTTTGCAGGCTGTAGAATTGCTCCAGCACGCTGGACAGCAGGCTCAGCAGCACGCCGTTATTCTCGTGCTCGGAGTCGATCAGCGCGACCATGGCCTGCTGTTCGCGCAACTGGACGACGGCATCGTCCAATCTGCGGTCGATATCCGCCAATTCTCGCAATTTTTTCTGCATCGCCCCACCTGAGTTCCCCGGTCACTTTGCTACATGTCGGATATTTGACTGTCTAGGGGAACTCGGCAGCAAGCTTAAGGGCGTTGGTAAACCCAACGGATGCTTCGAGATTTACCACGCCGGTTAACGCTTGAAGCCGGGTCGCATGCCCGCCCGGCGGCCTGGTGAAACGCGCGGTGCCCCCTAGATGTGCCGCCCGTGAGGCCCATCACAAGCGCGTCAGGGTGGGCTGGAATATCCTACAAACCCACCAAATGCATTGCGGGCGTTCTAAGCCAATGGAACTATTGCCTTGATCGTTCGTATGTAGCTGGTGGACGGCTGCGGCCTCCCAAAACTCGAGACATCGTCAATGGCGCTCACCGCGATCAAGCCCGCCCTGCAAGGTGACGCCAGCGCGCTGGTTACAGGCCCAGGTAAACTGGCCACGCCGGAATCCCGCAGCGCCTGGATCGCCGCCTTCAGGCGCGTCCGGGCGGAGACCGAGAAACGGGCGTCGCATCTGTCGGCCGAAGACCAGATCATCCAGTCGATGCCCGACGCGTCGCCGACCAAATGGCATCGCGCGCATGTGACGTGGTTCTTCGAACAGTTTCTGCTGGTGCCGAACGATCCATCATACAAGATATTCGACGAACGCTTTCCGTTTCTGTTCAATTCCTATTATGTCGCCGCAGGCCCCCGCCACGCGCGCCCCGAGCGCGGGCTGATTACGCGGCCAAACGGCGCCGAAGTGACCGGCTATCGCGCGCATGTCGATGCCGCGGTCGAGCGCCTGATCGCGAATGTGCCGGCGGATAAAGCCTGTGAGGTTTTCTCTATCCTGGAAATCGGCCTGCACCACGAGCAGCAGCATCAGGAATTGCTGATTACCGACATCCTCCATGCCTTCGCTCAAAACCCGACCGATCCGGTCTACGACGCCGGCTGGCAGGTGCCGCGCGCCACGCAGGGTCCGCGCGGCTTCGTCGATGTGCCGGCCGGCATTCATCCCATCGGGCACGACGGCGACTCGTTCTGTTTCGACAACGAAACGCCGTTCCACGACGAGCTCATTCCGAACGTGCGCATCGCCCGCCATCTCGTCAGCAACGCCGAGTGGCTGCAGTTCATCGAGGCCGGCGGCTACACCACGCCGGCCCTGTGGCTGTCGGACGGCTGGACCGCGGTGCAGAACGACGAATGGCGCGCCCCCGGTCATTGGCGCCTGAAGGACGGCGCATGGCACGTCATGACGCTGGCGGGCTTGAAGCCGGTCGATCCGGCGGCGCCGGTGCTGCATGTCAGCTATTACGAAGCCGAGGCTTTCGCGCGTTTCGCCGGAAAACACCTGCCCAGCGAGGCGGAATGGGAAGTCGCGGCTCGCGCCGGTGTGATCGCCGACGCCTACGGCGTGGCTTGGCAATGGACCCGCAGTGCTTATCTGCCCTATCCAGGTTACCGCGCGGCCGAAGGGGCGCTCGGCGAATACAACGGCAAGTTCATGATCAGCCAGATGGTCCTGCGCGGCGCGTCGCTGGCGACGCCGGAGCATCACGAGCGTGTTAGCTACCGCAACTTCTTCTACCCGTCCGCGCGCTGGCAGTTTACCGGCGTCAGGCTCGCAGAGTTCGTTTGAGTTCATAAGGAACCGGCCATGGTCGCGCTCGCACGTACGCAAGTTGTTCTGCCGCGAAGCACGGATGCGGAATTCGAATCCGACGTGCTCGCCGGCTTGAGCGCGACGCCCAAGCGTCTCTACGCGAAATATTTCTACGACGGCGTCGGCTCGCAACTGTTCGAGCGCATCACCGAAGTGCCGGAATATTACCCGACGCGAACGGAGATGCAGATCCTGCGCGACAACGCCGCCGATATCGCCAAACTGATTCCGTCGGGCAGCGCGCTGGTGGAATTTGGCGCCGGCTCGAGCAAGAAGGCGCGCATCGTGTTGCGCGCGGCGCCGGCGCTCGCGGCCTATGTGCCGGTCGATATCTGCGGCGAGATGGTCGAGCAGGAAGCGATCGAACTGCGGCCTGCTTTCCCCGCGCTCAAGGTGCTGCCGGTCACCGCCGACGTCTGTTTCCCGTTCGAACTGCCGGAAGAAGCCAAGAGCGCGCCGGCCCGCGTCGGATTTTTCCCCGGCTCGACCATCGGCAATTTCGAACCGCATGAGGCGGCGGCGTTCCTGCGCAACGCCGCGCAAATTCTCGGGCCGGGCTCGACCATCGTCATCGGCGCCGACCTGATCAAGCCGGTGGAAATTCTCAATGCCGCCTATAACGACAAGGCCGGCGTCACCGCCAGGTTCAATCTCAATCTGCTGACCCGCATCAATCGCGAGCTGCGCGGCACCTTCAAGCTCGATACCTTCGAGCACCACGCGTTTTTCAACCGCGAGCGCAACCGCGTCGAGATGCACCTCGCCAGCCTGAAGCGGCAGAAGGTGAAGGTCGCCGGCGAGTGCTTCGACTTCCGCGCCGGCGAAACCATCCACACCGAGAACTCCTACAAATACAGCATCGAGTCGCTGGGGGCACTGGCCCGCGGCGTCGGCTGGATGCCGGCCGGCGTTTGGACCGATCCGGACAAATATTTCTCGATCCAGGCTTTCACGCTGTCGGACGAGCCGGTGGCTCGCCTCGCGGAATAGCCACCTTTCCGAAGTCCTCCACCTGCGCTAAGTCACGCCGTCCGGAATCGGACGCGTGATTTAACGGCAGGGCAGGATTCAATGAAAATCGTCGGTTTTGAAGCGAACGACAAAGTGCGGCTGGGCGTCGTGGACGGCGATACCGTCATCGATGTGCAGGCCGTGGATGCGAGCATTGCCGGCGATCTCGGCGATTACCTGCGCGCCACCAACGGCGACATGACGCAGCTAAAAGCCGCCGTCGCCAAGGCAACGGCCTCGACGCGTATCCCGCTCGCCGGGCTCAAGTTTGCGCTGCCGGTGGCGGGGCCCGGCAAGATTATCTGCCTCGGCCTCAATTACCTCGACCACGTCAAGGAAGGTCCGCAGAAGGACAACATCCCGAAATTCCAGTCGATCTTCTTCCGCATGCTGACGTCGTTGACGCCGCATCTGACGCCGCTGATGCGGCCGAAGAAGTCGATCCAGTTCGACTACGAAGGCGAGATGGTCGTCATCATCGGCAAGCGCGCCAAGCATCTGACCATGGAAAACGCCACCGACTGCGTCGCCGGCTATTCCGTCGCCAATGAAGGCTCGATCCGCGAATATCAGCGCCACACCACGCAGTGGGGCATGGGCAAGAACTTCGACAAGACCGGCAGCGTCGGTCCGTGGATGGTCACCGCCGACGAAC
>CAITEM010000602.1 GCA_903891395.1 uncultured Hyphomicrobiales bacterium
CGAAGGCCGCATGGGCGCCGACGTGTCGCGCGAAGGCGTGCAGCGCGATCTGCTGCCGCTGATCGAAGGCACCACCGTCAACACCAAACACGGCCCGGTAAAGACCGACCACATCCTCTTCATCGCCTCGGGCGCGTTCCATATCTCGAAGCCCTCGGACCTCTTGCCCGAACTGCAAGGCCGGCTGCCGATCCGCGTCGAACTGCAGGCGCTGACGCGCGACGACTTCCGCCGCATCCTCACCGAGCCGGAAGCGTCGCTGATCAAGCAGTACATCGCGCTCCTTGCGACCGAGGGTGTGACGCTGGAGTTCACCGAGGATGCCATCGACGCCATCGCCAATATCGCGGTGTCGGTGAATTCGTCGATCGAGAACATCGGCGCGCGCCGGCTGCAGACAGTGATGGAGCGCGTGCTCGACGAAATTTCATTCGCCGCCACCGACCGCTCCGGCGAGGCGGTCAAGGTCGATGCCGCCTATGTCGACAAACACATCGGCGACCTGGCGAAAAATGCCGATTTGAGCCGGTTTATTCTGTAGCTCGCGCTATTTTTTCTTGGCGGGCTTGTGATCCGGCGCCGGTTCGGTGACGGCAACGGGGTCGGACGCCGGAAAGCTGTCTTCCAGGCCTTCCTCAAGCTCACGGTCGAGCTTTTCCTTGTCGCTTGATTCCTGCGGGCCGGATTTCGGTTTGCCGGACATGAAGTCTCTCCTTGCCAAAGCAACGCGATCAGTCGCCGCGGGTTCGCCGCACCCGCACATAAAGCGCGCCTTCGCCGCCGTGGCCGATGGCGGCGTCTTCAAAACCGATCACCAGCGCGCGGAATTCCGGCAGCGCCAGCCATTGCGGCACCTGCCGGCGCAGCACACCGATTTCGCCGCCCCGCCCTTTGCCGGTGATAACCAGCACCAGCCGGGCGTCGCGCGCGTTGGCGCTGCGCAGAAAGCGCAACAGCACCGAATGCGCTTCGTGCTGGGTGAAGCCGTGCAAATCGAGCCGCGCGTCGATCTGATGCTTGCCGCGCGCGACGCGCTGCTTCATGCGGCGCGTCAACGGCTCGAAGGACGGTGCCGGCGGTTTCGGCGGCACGGTTGCGGGCGCCAGCTTCGGCTGCGCCACCGGCTTGGTAAATTTCGGCGGATGCTTCAGCGGCGCTTTGGCGATGTCCGGCAAGTCGTCGTCGAGGTCAGCCGCGCTCACCGCATCGGCGCGCAACGGCTTGATCTGTTGCGTGACGTGAGTCCACAGCACGCGGTCTTCGTAACTCAGACCGCGCCGCCATTTGCCGTCACGGCTCATGGCTGTTCAAGGAAGCGGGCGCAGCCGTCGCGACGATGTCTTTCGGCCGCGGTTTCGGCAACGGAATATCGACGCCGCCTTTGACCTCGACGCTGCGCGGCACCAGCATCACGAAAGAGCCGAACTGCTTGATGCGTCCGGCAACGTGCGGAACGTCCTCGCCATGTCCAAAATAAATATCGGCGCGCGCGGCGCCGCGGATGGCAGAGCCGGTGTCCTGCGCCACCATCAGGTGCTGGAACGTGTCTTCCGGCGCATCGCCCTTGAGCGGGAACTTGGCGTCGATCCAGATCGGCGTGCCGTAGGTGTGGACGGAAGGGTCGACCGCGATGGAGCGCCCGGGGGTGAGCGGAACGCCTTGCGCGCCGAGACATTCATCGTGCGGCGCCAGTGCGGTCTTGGAGAAGAAGACGAAGGAGCGGTTCTTCTCGCGCAGCGTTTTGCCTTCGTCCGGGTTGGACTCCATATATTCGCGAATCTTGTCCATCGACATTTCCTGCGGCGTGAAAACGCCCTGGTCGATCAAGATGCGGCCGACCGGCGTATAGGGCTTGCCGTTACTGGCGATGTAGTTGAGACGCAGCAATCCGCCGTCATCGAGCTTGACGCGGGTCGAGCCTTGAATCTGCGCAAAGAAGGCATCGACCGGATTCTTGACCCAACAGATCTCCAGATCCTTGCCGGCGAGAGCGCCCTTCTCGATATCGACGCGGTCGTATTGGGAAAACACCTTGCTCCGCTTGCCGGCGAACTTTGCCGGCACACCGAAGAGCGGCACCGCGTATTCGTCGGTCTTGACCCGCGAGCCGACGACCTCGGGCTCGTAATATCCGGTGTAGAAACCGTCGGCGCCGGTGTAATAGCCGTAGGTGTGCATGGGCGGCTTGATGCGCACCGGATTGAAATTGGCCTCGAAAAAGCTGCGCGCCTGGTCGCGGTCGAGCGGGCCCGCCGCTCTGGCGCGTTCGCAGACACTGAACAGCGCGCCGTAGAGCGGGCGCGCCGCGCGCATCTTCTTGTTGCCTTGCAGGATCGCGTTGCAGCTTTTGCCAAACGCGTCGTAGGCAGCGGCGTGGTCGTCGTCTTTCCAGCCGGCCATCGCGGCGAAGTCGAGCGTCTCGGCCTGGGCATTGTGAAGCTTGAGCGCGCCACTCTGAACGCCGTGCCTGGCGCGCTTGGCAAAAGCCGGCGTATGGAGTGCGAGACCGATCGCGCAACAGATCAGAAGAAAACGTGGCCCCCGCCCCGCCATTCGTTCACTGCCCGGCTTCGGTTGCGACCAATTTCCAGTTCGGATCGCGCGACGTGACGTCACGGGCGAAAGTCCACACGTCGGTCACGTCGGTGACCTTCTCGGCATTGCCGTCGATGACCGTGCCATCCTTGTCCCGCGTGACGGAGACGAGCTTGGACTGAAACCGCACTGTCGCCTGGACCGTGCGGTTACGCACTTCGGCCGCGGTAATCTCCGCATTATCGATAGAAACAAACCGGCTCTCCACGGTATCGCCGCGCTTTTCGCGGTCGATAATCGCGGTTTCGAAGCCGTCATAGACCTCGCGCGACAACAGATTTTTCAGGGTGCGGCGGTCGCCTTCCGCATAGGCGTTGACGATCATTTCGTAGGCCGCCCGCGCGCCGGTGAGAAAATGCTTGGCGTCGAAGTCGGGCGCCGCGGCAATAATCGCGTCGAGACCGAGCGCAACGGGCGAGCCGCTTTCGGCGACACCCTTCCATCGGTCGGCGACCGGCTCGGCGGTCGGTGCCGGCGTCGCCTGCGCCGCGGCGGCTTCCGGTTTGCGATTGGGCAGCGCAATCACGTTTTCGGAGGGGCGGGCAGGCTCGCGGCCGGCGAAGGGATCGTACGGCGGACGCTCGCGCCCGGTGCGCTGGCCGAGCACGCTGCGCAACCGCAGGAAAATGAACACTGCGAGGGCCAGGAAAATGATGGTGTAAATGTCGAACACGTCTTGCATGCTTTCGGCTGCCGGCTGCGGAGGATCGGCGTTCGGGTCCGCCATACGGCGTGGCGGCCGGTTCCACCCTTCCTATGTATGCTGGTGGCCGTGCCGTTCCATAGGCCTTGCACCCGCATTCCGGCGCAATCATGCCTACCGGACAAACCTTAGACGATCAGGCGGCTGACGCCAACACATAGGACCGCTGAGAAACACGCATGAATGTGGCAAAATGGCTCCTTTTGACGATTCTGATGCTGCCGGTCGCGGAACTCGTGGTGTTCGTGGCCGTGGCGGCATCGATCGGCTTCGGATGGGCGTTCCTGCTCGTGTTGGGGACCTCGCTGACCGGCGCTCTGCTGCTCCGCCACGCCGGCGGCAACCATATCGCCCGTGTCCGCGTCGCCATGAATGAAGGCCTAAGCCGGACCAGTTTTAGTGCTTTGCAGGCCGACGGCGCCGGCGTGGCCACGCTTTTCGCCGGATTTCTCCTGCTGATTCCAGGCTTTATTACCGACGTGCTGGCCGTTTTGGTGCTGATCGGGCCGCTGCGCCGCGCTTTGACCGGCGCCTTCGGCGGCGGACCGCCGCCGCCCCGGCGGGCCGATGGCGTTGTCGATCTCGAACCCGAGCAATGGCAGCGGGTGCCGGAGCCGGTGCTGCCGGACCGGCGCAACGACGCACGGAAACCGTAACGGGCGCGAATCCTTGTCGGCCTACCGGCACCATGTTAGCCAGCCTCCGAAATCTAAAAAGCCCGGCTCAGGAGAGTTCATGTCGACGACCAACGGTGGCCAGCCCGAAGAAATGCAGCCCCAGCTCACGGTGGTGATGCAGTACATCAAGGATTTCTCGTTCGAGAATCCGAACGCACCGCAGTCGCTCGCCCCCAGCACCGAGCCGCCACAGATCAACATTCAGATCAATGTCGCCGCGCAGCCGTTGAGCGATACCGACATCGAGGTCGTACTCAAGCTCGAGGGCAAGGCAGAGAAAGGCGCCGATCTGCTGTTCCATTTCGAACTGGAATTCGCCGGCGTGTTCCGCATCCGCAACGTACCGCAGGAAAGCCTGAACGCCGTTGTGCTGATCGAATGCCCGCGGTTGCTGTTCCCGTTTGCGCGCGAAATCGTCGCCACCAGCGTACGCAATGGCGGCTTCCCGCCGCTGCTGCTCGACCCGGTGGATTTCGTCGGGCTCTATCGCAACAAGATGGAGCAGCTACAGCCGGCCCAAGGCCAGCCGAGCTGATCCCAGCGCGGTCACACGCGCCGCTATAGATATTTCTGCCAAATCGCGTCAGCGCCGAGCGTCGTCACAAAGGCGCGATGCGCTTCGCGGTCGGCGTCGGTAATGCGCGGCGTCAGCGGCACGCTCCGCTCCTTGCGAACCACGATGCCGTCGACACCGACGACACGTTTGGCGACGGTCTCGGCCAGACCGAGCGTCGCCTGACGGCCGCCAAGCAACTCCAGATACACCTCGGCCAGGATTTCGGCGTCGAGCAGCGCGCCGTGTTTCGTGCGGCGTGAATTGTCGATGCCGTACTTCGCGCAGAGCGCGTCGAGATTGTAGGGCCCGGCTGAATGTTTGCGGCGCGCCAGCGCCAGCGTATCCACCAGACGCTCGCGTCCGATCAGCGCGCGCTTGAGCACCTTGAGTTCGGCACAGAGGAATTTGTGGTCGAACTCGGCATTGTGAATCACCAGCGGCGCGTCATCGCCAATGAACGCAAGGAACTCGTCGCAGACGTCGCTGAAGCGCTTATGGGTTTTCAGGAACTCGATCGACAGACCGTGAATCGCGAAAGCTTCAGCCGGCATATCCCTGTCGGGATTCAAATAGGCATGAAACGTCGCTCCCGTGGGGATCCGGTTGAGCAACTCGACGCAGCCGACCTCGACCAGACGATGGCCCTGGTTGGGGTCGAGACCCGTGGTTTCGGTGTCGAGAACGATTTCGCGCATCGGCTATTTACTCGTTGTCATCAACCGCGAAGGCGGATGATCCGGCAATTCCGGCGTTTAACGTCCTTGCGAAATGCCCGCTTTCGCGGGGCCTGACAGCAACCGACTCACCGCAGCCGTTTCGGCATTGTAGCAACTGCGCGGAGAATATCACGTACCTGTTCGCGGGCCCGATCGAAGCCTTGCGACGTATCCACCACGAAATCGGCGCGCCGGCGCTTCTCTGCGTCAGGCGTCTGTTTGGCCAGGATCGTCTCAAGCTTCTGCTCGGTCATGCCGGGGCGCTCGAGGGCGCGCTGGCGCTGAACGTCGAGCGGCGCCGATACCACCACCACCGCGTCGCACCGCGTATCGCCCCGGGTCTCGTAGAGAAGCGGGATATCCAGCACCGCGACGCGGGCGCCGCTGCGCTCGGCCTCGCTGAGGAACTTGTCGCGCGCCCGCGCCACGAGCGGATGCACGATCTGCTCCAGCCGCGCCAGCGCCAGAGCATCACCCAGCACCCGCTGGCCGAGCCTGTCGCGGTCGACCTTGCCGTTCGCCGTCGTTCCCGGGAAGGCCGCCTCGATCAAAGGCGTCGCATCGCCTTCGTACAGTTTGTGCACCACGGCGTCGGCATCGTGCACCGGCACGCCTTCCTCGGCGAACATCGTCGCCGTGACGGACTTCCCCATGCCGATCGAGCCGGTCAGGCCGAGGATGAACATGTCATCCATCTACAAATTGTTTGTCGCGCATGAATTTCAATAGCGGCATCAGCGGCAGACCGAGAATGGTGAAGTAGTCGCCCTCGACCTTCTCGAACAGGTGGATGCCGATGCCTTCGAGCTGATAGGCGCCGACGCTGTGCTGCGCGGCGTCACCCGCCATGTCGAGATAGTCGTCGAGGAAGCGATCGGACACGTCGCGCATTGTCAGCCGCGCGGTATCGACACAGCCGAACAGGACTGCGCCATCGCGCACCAAAGCCACCGCCGAATGCAGTTCGTGTGTCCGTCCGCGCAAAGCCCGCAGTTGCTCGCCCGCCTGGTCGCGGTCGGCTGGCTTGCTGAAGCGCGCGGTGCCTCGCGCCAAAGTCTGATCGGCGCCAAGCACCAGTTGCCCGGGCCGCGCCGCCGAGACCGCTTCCGCCTTGGCGCGGGCCAGCAAACGTGCCGCCGCGGCCGCATCGGAAACGCCCGCCCGGGCTTCTATGCCGCGCTCATCGATATCGGCCGGCCAAATTTCGAATCGCAATCCGGCGGCCGCGAGAATCTTGCCGCGGATCTCGCTTTTCGAGGCAAGCACCAGCGACTGTCGTTCGAGCCAAAGCGGCATCGCGTTTCCTATTTCCCCGGCGCGCGGCGGCGTTCCGCCAACAGCTTCATCACGCCGGCGGCGGTTTCCTCGATCGAGCGGCGCGTCACGTCGATCACCGGCCAGCTATGTTTGGCGCAGAGCTTGCGCGAATAGGCCACCTCGTCGGCGACAGCCGTTTTATCGATGTACTGATTGTCATCTCGATGGGCGTTGAGGCCGAGCAAGCGGTTTTCGCGAATCTGCACGATACGTTCGGGACTGGCATAGAGACCGACCACCAGCGGCCGTTTCAACAACTCGACCTGCGGCGCCAGCGGCACGCCCGGCACCAGTGGCACATTGCCGGTCTTGACGCCGCGGTTGGCCAGATAGATCGAGGTCGGCGTCTTCGATGTCCGCGACACGCCGATCAAGACGACATCGGCGTCCTCAAGGCCCTCGACGTGCTGGCCATCGTCGTGAAACATCGTGTAGTTCAGCGCGTCGATGCGCTGGAAATATTCGGCGTTGAGCACATGCTGGGCGCCGGCGCGGTGGATGGTCTCGGCGCCGAGGTAGGACTGGAACAGCCGCAAAATCGGTCCCAGCACCGACATGCAGGGCAGTCCCAACTCGCGGCATTTATCTTCCAGCAGCTTGATCAGGTCTTCCTCGAGCAGCGTATAAAGCACCAGGCCCGGCGCATCGGTGATTTCCGCCAGCGCCGAGTCGAGCTGTTTCTTGGAGCGCACCATCGGATACAAATGTTCCACCGGCGACACATTCGCGTATTGCGCCGCGGCCGCGCGGGCAACCGTGATCAGCGTTTCGCCGGTGGCGTCGGAGACCAGGTGCAGATGGAAATATCCGGGTTCGGTCATCTGTATGGTTTCGGTATGAATTGGGGACAGGACGGGAGGAGGCCACGGCAAACGGCGTCCCGCAACCTAGCACAGGCCGGAGTCTGCATTTTCGTCCACAAGCCTGCCCTGTTGGACAAACTTCGTAAGGCCTATCAGGCCTTCGTGATCGGATGTGGACGCCCGTCTGGGGACAGACGTGGGATAGATGCTCAAAATCCCAATAAAACCGGCTCTCCCGCTGTGGACAGAAACGGCGCGGATTGGGCTCGATTCTGAATTCAGGTCTCGTAGCCGGTGGACAGATTGTTGAGGCTAAGTCATGAGTCAAATCAACGACCTAATAAAAACTACAAAGAGATCTTAAGATTCTTAAGAGGAAGAAGCCTTGAACTCGTCAGGCCTGGGGACAAAGCCAATACTGCGCGTACTTGAGGGCGCGCGAGAAGCGGTGCCGCCAGTTTGGATGATGCGTCAGGCGGGACGGTATCTACCGGAATATCGTGAGGTCCGGCAGAAGGCAGGCGGCTTTCTCGATCTGTGTTTCAATCCGAAACTGGCTGCCGAGGTAACGCTGCAACCGGTGCGCAGGTTCGGCTTCGATGCTGCTATTTTATTTTCCGACATCCTGATCGTGCCGCTCGCTTTCGGCCGTAAGGTCGAGTTTCTGGTCGGCGAAGGGCCAAAGCTGGAGCCATTGACCGATGCCACGGCGGTCGCCGGCTTGAACGAGACCATCGACGGCAAGGTACTGGCGCCGATTTACGAGACGGTCAGCCAGGTCAAGGCGCAGTTGGACAGCAAGACCACTTTGATCGGGTTTTGCGGCGCGCCGTGGACGGTGGCGACTTACATGGTCGCTGGCGAAGCGACGCCCGATCAGGCGCCGGCGCGGCTGTTTGCCTATCGCGATCCGGTAGGTTTTGGCCGGTTAATCGACCGTCTGGTCGAAGGCTCAATCGAATATCTTGTGGGTCAGCTCAACGCCGGCGCTGAAGTGGTACAAATTTTCGACACCTGGGCGGGTGTCCTGTCGCCGGAGCAGTTCGACCGCTGGTGCATACAGCCGACTGAAAAAATAGTCGCGGGTGTACGGCGTCAAGTACCGGGCGCGAAAATCATCGGCTTTCCGCGTGGCGCTAGCGCAATGACACTGCCTTATATCGTTGCGACCGGTGTCGATGGCATCGGCATCGACTGGACGTTTCCGCGCTCGCTAGCCGCCGACATGCTGCAGCCGCGAGTCGCTGTGCAGGGCAATGTCGATCCGCTGGCGTTGCTGGCCGGCGGTGAAGCGCTCGATCGCGAAGTCGACGACGTCATGACGCAACTTGCCGGCAAGCCGCTGATTTTCAATCTCGGCCATGGCATTTTGCCGCCAACTCCGATCGCGCATGTCGAGCGGATGTTGAAACGGGTAAGAGCAGGTTGATCATGTACCTCTGGATCAAAGCCTTCCACATCATCGCTGTCATCGCGTGGATGGCCGGCATGCTCTATCTGCCGCGGCTGTTC
>CAITEM010000603.1 GCA_903891395.1 uncultured Hyphomicrobiales bacterium
CGAGGTCGGGCGCCGACAGATCGCCACGGAGCAGCACCTCGTTGCCGACCACCAAGGCCCGGATCGTGTCGGGATAGCGGTTGGCAATGTCGATCGCCGCTTCCATCTGGATCGCCGTCTTGACGGCATTATTCGAAATCCAAAAGCCTTGAAGGACCTTGAGCCCGAGCTTCTGGGCGATCGGAGCCACCTGCTCCAGCCCCTGATCGGCCGAATAGATCCGGACGCACTCGCTCATTTTGGCGAGTTGGGTCAGGTCTTCCTCGATCTGGGCCGCGGGAATGCGGGTGTTCGGGTCGAACGGCGTCTGCAGACCACGGAATGGCGCGTAGGAGATGCAATACAGCTTCTCGCCTTGCGTCAGGCCTTGCTGCATGGGCACCGGGCTGCCGAGCCAGGCCCAGACAGCGGCGATCAGGGTCGCCGCAACGGCGAGGCAGGCTAGACCAAGGCGCACAGAGCGTCCCATTCCGTCGGAACAATAAATTCGGCTGGATTGGCTTATAGCGGCCGCCCGCCGCTGCCAAGCATGCCAATGGTGAGCCCGTCGCTTCCCGCTTTAAGCACGCTGCGCTGAGATGCTGGACAAAAGCCATCCGTTCAGGCCAAGTTTTACCGTTACGCGTGGAAGGCCGGGGGTTGGAATTCTCATAAGTAAAACAAAGCGTCGCGGCCGGCCTCCATGCCGCATTAGCGTCCCAATCCGGTATCAAATGAAGCCGGCAAGCGGGCGGGTCGTCTCAAGCAAACACAGCGGGAATATGCCGTTTAGTCTCCAGTTGCGTCACTTTTGCGCCGTCGCGTTTATGACGGGGTTCATGTTTTCGGCCGCTCCGGCCTTCGCCCAGAGCGGCAACAGCAAGCCGCCGGAGCCGCAGAAGCCGGCCGCCGATGTCGTCAAAGAAGGCCAGAAGAAGATCGACGAGATCGCCGAGGCGACGCGGCTTTTGACCGGTCCCTCGGGCAATCCGGAATGCGTCTGGCTCGGCCGCCGTGTCGTCAGCCTGCTGTGGCGCGACGACCTCGACACCGCCTTCCGGCACCTCGACCTCTACGACCGGTTTGGCTGCCCGGGCGCCCATATACAGGCCACTTTCCGCTGTTTGGTGCGCCAAGGAAATATCGATCCGAAGGCCCAGGAAACGCTGAACGGCCGCGTTCACGCCTGCTGGCTCAACCCGGGCCTACCGCCGACCGAGCCGGTCGCCGCGCAAGCGGCTCCCCCAGCATCCGACGGAACGACTCCGAAATAATCACGTTGTCGAACGTCAAATAACTTTCCGCCGCCATGTGCGTGACAAGGAATTGCCATGTGCACGGGTTACTTGAAATGTGTCCTGATGCTGAGCTATGCTGCGCCGCAGCAGATCAAGCTTTGGCTGAGCCCAGGGGACGGGTTCGAGGATCTGCCACTCTGCCCCGCTTGGTCGTGAGTCGATGCGCACCGTCGCTGCCGTGGTCGCCCTTGTGGCGTGCGTGCACGGAGGGTTGTGGGCTTTAACCCGCGACCACATCTCTGCCCCCAATTACGATGGCCAGTTGGCCAGCGTTTCCTACGCACCTTTTGAAGGCAACGTGAACCCCGATGAGGGCGGCAAAGCCAACATCGAGAGGATTCGTTCCGATCTGAAGATGCTTGCGCCGGTAACGCGCTCGATCCGTACCTATTCATCGACCGGTGGCGTCGAACTTGTGCCCGGCGTCGCGGCCGAAGTCGGCCTGCGGGTCACGGTCGGCGCCTGGATCGATAAAGACCAGGACCGCAACGAGCGTGAAATCCGCTCGGTCATCGACTTGGCCAAACGTCACAGCAACATCAACGGCATCTTCGTCGGCAACGAAACCATCTATCGCGGCGAAGAGAAGGTTTCCGACCTGATCCAGAAGATCCAGCGGGTCAAGCGCTCCACCAGCGTGCCGGTCTCCACCGGTGAAATCTGGAACGTGTGGCTCGAGCATCCCGAACTGGTATCGTCGGTCGATTTCATCGCCGCGCACATCCTGCCTTATTGGGAAGGCTTCTCCGACAAGCAGGCGGTCGATCAGGCGATCATTATCTACGATAAGCTGCGCGCCGCTTATCCCGGTAAGCGCATTGTCATCGCCGAGTTCGGCTGGCCGAGCGCCGGCTACAATCTGAAGAACGCGACTCCGGGTCGCATCGAGCAGGCTGTCGTGCTGCGCGATTTTGTTTCGCGCGCCGAGGCCTTCGGCATCGACTACAACATCGTCGAAGCCATCGACCAGCCGTGGAAAATCTTCGAAGGCGGCGTCGGTCCGTATTGGGGCCTGTTCGACGCCTCGCGCCATCCTAAGTTCGAGTGGACGGGCGTCATCAGCCAGCCCGACCACTGGCGGATTGCCGGTATCGCTCTTCTCGTCAGCGTGCTGCTGTCGATGCCGATCCTGGCGGCGAGCGCTGCGACCTTCTGGCAGGCCTTTACGCTGGCGGCCGCTGCCAACGTCGCCGGCGCCTGGTTTGCCGCCGTGTTCGCCTATTGGAACGGCCACTACTTCGTCTGGGGTTCGGCCTTCGCGCTCGGCCTCGGCACGGTGTTGCTGATCCCGCTGATCGTGATCGCTTTGGCCCGTATCGAGGAAATCGCGCAGATCGCCTTCGGCCAGAAGCCGCGCCGGCTGCTGTCATCGCCTTCGCTGGCGCCGGACGATTACGCGCCCAAGGTCTCGATCCATATTCCGGCCTATCGTGAGCCGCCGGAGATGCTCAAGCAGACGCTCGATGCGGTCGCGCGCCTCGACTATCCGAATTTCGAGTGCGTGCTTGTCATCAACAACACGCCGGATCCGGCGCTGTGGAAGCCGATCGAAGAGTACTGCAAAGAACTCGGCGACCGCTTCAAGTTCCTGCGCGAGGACAATTGCGTGGGCTTCAAGGCCGGCGCGCTCCGCATCGCGCAAGCCAACACCGCGCCCGACGCCGAGATCATCGGCATCATCGACGCCGACTATGTCGTGCAGCCCAATTGGTTGCGCGATCTGGCGCC
>CAITEM010000604.1 GCA_903891395.1 uncultured Hyphomicrobiales bacterium
ATGCCCGCGCGCCCGGCTCCGCAATCCGGGCCAGCTACGCCGGACGCGCTCACGCTGGCACCGCACCCAACCTTAAACTAACATGCCCACCGGACCACTCGATCGGGGCAGGCCAGAATCACTCTGCCTTGATTCCGGCTTCCGTCGCTATCTTACGCCATTTAGCAATGTCATCACTTATCCGTTCGCGCAGTTCATCAGGCGTACTCGATCGCGGAAGCAGCGCCTGAAGAGCCAAAGACTTTTGTACGCTGGGATCTGCGACCGCTTCCCGGGTTTCCTTGTTCATTCGTTCGACTAGCGTTGGTGGCGTTCGGGGGGGCATGACGATGGCCATCCAAAGCACGGCTTCGTATTTGTCCAATCCCGCTTCCGACATTGTTGGCACGTCGGGAAGCATCGCCACACGTGCGCCGCTAGTAACCGCAAGTGCGCGCATCCGGCCATCACGGACGAATGGCAGGCTGGCGGCGATGGCACCAAACTGCATTTGTATCCGCCCTTCGGCGAGATCGATGACGGCCTGGGTCGCGGTCCGATAGGGGATCGGCGTTAATTCGGCGCCCGTCATGCTGGAAAACAGTGCTCCCGCAAACTGCGCCAGGCTGGCTGGACCAACAGTCGAGTAATTGATCGATCGCGGCTTTGCCTTGGCCAGCTTGATAACATCCGCAACGGATTGGGCAGGAAGGTCTGAGTTGACGACAAGCACATAGGGGGCATCGCCGATCGTCGAGATCGGCGTGAAGTCCTTAACCGGATCGTAGGAAAGCGCGGGATTGAGACTTGCGGCAATGGCGTGGGTGCTCGCTGTGGCAAGGCCGATCGTGTAACCGTCCGGCGCCGCGTGCATTATCGCGGAGGCACCGACCTCGCCGCTCGCGCCGGGGCGATTGTCGATGATGACCGGCTGACCCAGTTGCTCGCTGAGCTTAGCCGCCACGACACGGGCAACCAGATCGGAAATGGCGCCAGCTGGAAATGGGACAATAAAGCGGATCGGCCTGTTGGGCCAATTTGCGTCGATAGTCTGAGCACTAATTTGGCTCGTGCCACTAACTACGAGCAGGAAGAGAGACAAAAGCCGCAGCCAAAACATACTTACCTTCCTTCTCGCGACTGTTGTCAATAATCACGTGGTGCTTTTCTTGCAGCGACGGCCTCGACCGCGGCACCGTAGTCGGCCAGCACCTTGGCCTTCGTGGTCTTGCCGCTTTCCAAATCATCCGCCAGTAACAACTTGTTCCGCTTCGCCGGCGGACCATAGCCGCCGCCGCCCGGTGTCGTTACCCGCAAACGATCGCCGCGTTTGATTTGGCCGCTGTACTTACTCGGAATCTCACGCTCTGCGCCGGCCTCGACGAGGACGTAGTGGCTCTTGTCCGCATGCAGGCCGCCATGCAGGCCGCTGGGGGCGAATTTCGCTCGATCGCCGCGCACATTGATGCTCGAACTCTCTGCCAGCATCTCGTATTCGCGGATGATGCCGAGGCCGCCTCGAAAAGCCCCGCTGCCGCCAGTGTCGGGAGCCAACTCGTAACGGCGGATACGGATCGGATAGTCGATCTCGATCGCCTCGACCGGGATATTCATCGCGTTCGAGGTCCCGGTACTAACCCCGTCGGCACCGTCGCCTTCGCGCGTCCCACCCATGCCGCCGCAGTAGCTCTCGTAGAACACGAAATTACGGCCGGTGCGTGGATCGAGGCCGCCGAACGAAACGCCGGTCGGCACGCCGCAGGATTGCGCGCCGAGCCGCTCCGGAACCGCGAGCGCCAGCGCGCCGAGCACGACATCGGCCACGCGATTGACCGTGACCGAGCGCGCATTCACCGGCGCGGGATGATGTGGATTGAGGACGGTTCCTTCAGGCACATGGATTTCGATAATTTCGGCGAGCCCGTCGTTGAAGGCGATGTCGTTCGAGAGCGCGCACATTACGCAATAGAACACGGTTGTCCAGGTCTTCGAGAGTGGCGCGTTGAGCGGCCCTGTCACCTGAGGATCGGTGCCGGTGAAGTCAAAGCGTAGCCGATCCTCCAAAACGTCGAGACGGACACAGATGCCGACGGGGCGGTCGAGATTGATGCCGTCGTGATCCATGAAATCCTCGAAACGGTAGCTGCCGCACTTCATGGCAGAGACCTCGGCGCGCGCCTTCTGCGCGGTGATGGCAATCAGCATATCCATCGCCTCGCGAATGCTGTCGGCACCGAAGCGTTCCACCAACTGCGTCATGCGACGCTCGCCCGTGAGCATTGCGGCTTCCTGGGCATTGAGGTCACCGAAGAACATATGCGGATTACGAACGTTGGCGCCGATGAGTTTGCGCAAGGTCTCATTGGGACGGCCCGCCTCATGCAGCTTGGTCGGCGGCAACACGAGACCTTCCTGATAAAGTTCGGTTGCCCGTTGCGGATTGGAGCCAGGCACCATGCCGCCGACATCGGTGTAGTGGATGATGCAGCCGGCAAACGCGATGAGTTTGCCGTCATGAAAAACCGGCCGAAACAGCGCGATATCAGGAAGGTGACTTCCGCCCTTATAGGGATCATTGGTGATCAGGACGTCGCCTTGCGAAAGCGTGCTCGCCGGATAGGAGTCGAGACAGGCCGCGAGCATGTATTTCATGGAACCGAGATGACCTGGGATCACCACGGGCTGAGCGACGATCCGGCCTTCGGCCGTGAAGATAGCGCAGGACGCATCCTGCGCCTCCTTCACGACTTGCGAGTAGGCCGAGCGTAGCAGCGTGATCTCGATTTCCTCAGTCAGGGCTGTCAGCGCGCTGGACAGAATGTCGAGCCGGAAAGAATCCAGGCTTGCGGACTTGCTCATGCTTTCTCTCCGGCGCGGGTAATTAACAGATTGGCGAAGGCATCGCACACGACGTTCCAACCCGGCGGCACGACGATGGTCGAATCTTGTCCGGCGACCACCGCGGGTCCTTGCCAGCGATGTCCGGCGCGACTGGTGTTGCGGTCGAAGCACGTACAGTTTTCGAAGGGCTGGCCGCGAAACCACGTGCGCGTATACATGATCGCCGCCGGCGCGCCCTCCCCTGTATTGAGTTCGGGATGACGGACCGCCTGCACCCTCCCGATAACGGTCAGCAGAATATTGACGAACTGCACGCTGCCCTCCGCGTGCCGCCGTCCATAGATGCGCTCGTGGGCCTGATGAAACGACTCGATGATCGCCGACCGCGCGGTCTCATCGAATTCCAAGGAAGGCAGCGGTACGTTGATCTCGTAGGCCTGTCCGAGATACCGCATGTCGGCCGATACGATGACGTCGGTGCGACCCGGCGGCGGCTTATAGGCCGACAACGCCAACTCGCCTTCGGCCCGCAGTTCGGTGATGAGCTTGGCGAGGTCGGACAAGGCGATCTTGTCCGCTGACGCGACGTGGGTGCGCCGGAAATCGTAACGGATATCGGCCGAGAGCAGACCCTGGCTCGAAAGCAAGCCGGGCGCCGGCGGCACGATAACCTCACGGATGCCGAGTTCCTCGGCGAGTTCGACCGCGTGGACCGGGCCTGACCCTCCTGACGGGATCAGGCAGAAGTCTTGCGGATTGTAGCCCTGCTCGACCGAAACGATGCGCAGCATCTTGAGCATGTTCGCGTTGGCGATTTCAATGATCGCGCCGCAGACTTCCTCGCTGCTGATGCCGAGCGGACCCGCAAACTCCTTCTCAACCACTGCCCGCGCGCTTTCGACGTCAAGCTTCATTTTGCCGCCGAGGAAGTGATCGGCCGGGATGCGATTGAGCAGCACATTCGCATCGGTGATCGTGACGCGTTTTCCCCCTTTGGCGTAGCAAATCGGGCCGGGCACGGCGCCAGCGCTCGCCGGCCCGACCTTGAGCACATTGCCTTCGTCTAGCCGCACGATGGATCCGCCGCCGGCGCCGACCTCGGCGAGATCGACTGTGGCCGCGCCGACAAAATAGCCGCCACCCTGAAGCAAACGCGACATGTTGACGCCGGTGCCGACCTCCTGGCCGGCGGCCAACCGCACTTGTCCGTTCTCGATCAAACCGGCCTTGGCCGTGGTGCCTCCCATGTCGAAGGCGATGATGTTGTTGCGCCCGATCAGCGACCCGAAATAGGCCGCCGCGATCACGCCCGCAGCGGGACCCGATTCGACGATGCGGCAGGGATAGGTGCTCGCCTCGGCCGCGGCGATGATGCCGCCGTTGGACTGCATGAGCTGGAGCGGCGCATCGATACCGGTCGCCTTAGCCTCGGTAGCCAGGCGGTCGATATAATAGGAAACGCGCGGCCCCAGATAACAATTGACCACCGTCGTGCTCGCCCGCTCGTATTCGCGGTACTGTGGGTAGATCACACTCGACCGCGACAGGAAGCAATTCGGCAGCATCTCTCGCGCGATGGCTTCGGCGCGCTTCTCATGTGCATCATTGAGAAAGCTGAACAAAAAGCAGATCGCGATCGCCTCGACATTTTCGGCCGCCAGCGTGCGCAATGCCTGACGCAACGCCTCTTCGTCGAGCGGCTCGACGACCTCGCCTTGCGCGCCAATGCGCTCAGGAATGCCGATGGTAAGACTGCGCTCTGCCAGCGGCCGCACTTTGCGATAGGCCGCGTTGAACAACGCATAACGCTTGTGCCGGCGAATATCGAGCAAATCGCGAAAACCTTCGGTGACGAGCAGGCCAGTGCGCGCGCCGACACCCTGCAGGATCGTATTGGACGCCACCGTCGTGCTGTGAATGAGCTGGGTCACCTTCGAGAGGTCTATCCCCAGGTCGTGCGTGTCGGCGGCCTGCCGGATTGCATTGAGGACCGCCTCGGACGGGTCGGCCGGCGTCGAAGGCACTTTGAGGGTCTGGATCAGGCCGGTGGCCGCGTCCTGGATAACCAGGTCGGTGAAAGTCCCGCCGATATCTACGCCGAGCCGGTACACGATGTGGATTCTCCTTGCGGAAGGCTGGCGTTTGACTTGGCGCCACTGGCGCACCGGCCACCGCGGACCGTACGGGCGGACCATGGGTCATTCCGATGTATTTTCATAATTGATAATCGTGATACTGTCATTCACACCATGAACTTAACTTCCTTCGATCTCCGTCTCCTGCTCGTGTTCGACGCTCTGATCCAGGAGCGCAGCGTCACGCGCGCAAGCCACCGGCTCGGCATTACCCAGCCGGCCACCTCCAATGCTCTGAACCGGCTTCGGCACCACCTTCGTGATCCGCTGTTCATAAAGACCGCCAACGGCATGGAGCCGACGCAACGTGCGACGGATCTCGCCAGACCGGTGGCACAGGCGCTGCGCCAGCTCGAGGTCGTGCTCGATCCGCCGGTGTTTCCGCCCGGCAATAGCAGGTGGACATTTCAGATGGCAGTGTCCGATCATGTTTCGATCGTGGTGCTGCCGCATCTGGCCGAACGGATGCAGACGTCCGCGCCCGGCCTCGACCTGCGTCTGAAGAGCAAGACGATCAGAACGCTCCCGGCCATGCTGGACTCGGGAGAAGTCGATCTGGCGCTGGGCTACAATCCGGACCTGCCGAAACGATTTCAATCTCAGTCGCTATTCGAGGATCAGTATGTCTGCGTGATGC
>CAITEM010000605.1 GCA_903891395.1 uncultured Hyphomicrobiales bacterium
ATCGTCCTCGGCCGAAGGCGGGCCGACGACCGGGCTCCATTTCTCGTCGACATGGACGACGCACGTCGCGCAGGTGCAAGAGCCGCCGCATTCGGCGACGATGCTGGTGACGTCGTTGCGCTGCGCGGTCTCCATCACGGTCGAGCCGATCTCGGCGTCGACCGTGTGCACGGTGCCGTCGTGCTCGATGAAGGTAACCTTCGGCATCACGCCACTCCCAGCTTCTTCTGCAGGCTCGTCGACGACGTCGTGTACTGGAACACCAGCCGCTTTTCGGGGTGCACGTAGTGATGTACGCGCTGCGCCGCCAAGGCTGCTTCGTGGAAGCCGGACAGGATCAGCTTGAGCTTGCCCTTGTAAGTGTTGATGTCGCCGATGGCGAAGATGCCGGGCCGGCTGGTCTCGAACGTGCTGACGTCGACCGGGATCAATTCGTCTTCCAGTTCAAAACCCCAACTCGAGACCGGGCCGAGTTTCATGGTCAGGCCGAAGAACGGCAGCATGGCGTCGACTTCGACGCGCGTCTCGGCGCCGTCGGCGCCCTTGATGCTGGCGGCTGTGAGCTGGCCGTCGGTGCCTTCAAGGCCCGACACCTGGCCGATCTTGAGATCCATCGCGCCTGCCGCCACCAGCGCTC
This sequence comes from uncultured Hyphomicrobiales bacterium, assembly GCA_903891395.1. GTDB lineage: Bacteria > Pseudomonadota > Alphaproteobacteria > Rhizobiales > Xanthobacteraceae > Pseudolabrys. Next base: position 638 of record CAITEM010000605.1, read on the forward strand.
GCATCTTGCTGACGCTGGCCGGCGCGCCCCGAAAATCGTCGCGCCGGTGCACCAGGGTCAGGCGCTTGGCGATGGGCTGCAGATTGAGCGTCCAGTCCAGCGCGCTGTCACCGCCGCCGACGACCAGCAGGTTCTTGTCGCGGAACGTGTCCATTTTGCGTACCGCGTAATGCACCGATTTGTTTTCGTAAGGCTCGATGCCGGCGATCGGCGGGCGCTTCGGTTGGAACGAGCCGCCGCCGGCAGCAATGACGACCGCACGGCATTCGAACACCTTGCCGGCATCGGTAGTGAGCCGGAACACCGGATCGCCGATGTTCTCGATGGTTGTCACTATCTCGCCGAGGTGGAAAGTGGGATTGAACGGCTTGATCTGCTCCATAAGCGCCTCGCCGAGGCCGTGGCCGGTGATCAGCGGAATGGCGGGAATGTCGTAGATCGGTTTTTCCGGATAAAGCTCCGCGCACTGGCCGCCGACCTTGTCGAGAATGTCGACCAGATGCGCCTTGATATCGAGCAGGCCCAGTTCGAACACGGCAAAGAGGCCGACCGGACCCGCGCCAATAATCAGAACATCCGTTTTGATAATGTCGCTCATTCTCTCGTTCCTTACGCGCTCTGCCGTGCGATGCGGTTATCGGGAATTGCGACCAGACGCAACAGTTCGGCCAGATTCTGGTCAGGCGATTGGCCCGTGGTGGTCAGCGCCGCTTCCGCCCTGGCATAGAGCGGCTCGCGGCTTTTGAGGATGGAGACGAGGTCTTCCATGGCCTTGGCGCTGTTGGCCATCGGCCGCATGTCGCCTTGCGCCATGACGCGCTTCATGTGTTCTTGCGGTTCGGCGCGAATCCAGACGGTGAAGCATGACGACAGCAGCAGTTCGAGCGTACCGGGCTCGGTGACGATGCTGCCGCTGGTGGCGATGACGAAGGCCGGATGCTGGCGCAGCACGTCGTCGAGCGCGTCGCGTTCGGCGCGGCGGAACGTCTCCTGGCCGAACATGTCGAAGATTTCGCTTAAGGTCGCGCCGCTGCGCCGCTCGATCTCACGGTCGAGTTCGATGAACGGGATGTCGAGTTGCTGCGCGAGCAGGGCGCCGAGTGTCGACTTGCCGCCGCCGCGCAGGCCGATCAGCGCGATGCGTTTCCGCCGCACATCTTCGGAGGGCGGCGAAAAATGTTCGGTCACGAGCTTGCGCGCTTCGCCGAGCATGTCCGCGGGCAGCCGTTCCAGAAACTGCGTCAGTAATACAAGGTCGAGCGCCGGCTCTGGTCCCTCATGCACAAGCTGTGTGACCGGCAAGCCGAGCGCGCGGGCGATCCGCCGCAGCAGCACGATCGAGATATTGCCGAGTCCGGCCTCCAGTTGCGCGAGGTAGCGCTCCGAGACTTTCGCGTGCTGGGCCAAAGCCTTGCGTGTCATGCCGCGCTGGTTGCGCAGCACGCGGACGTGCTCGCCGAGCCGGACCAGATAGGCGTCGGACTTTCCGGGAGCGGCTTTGGGGCGCGGCGGCTTCATCGGAGATCGGCCTAACATGCAATATAATGCCAAGCAAGGGGAGGCGTTTTAACAGCGTTTAAAGAGGCGTTTGTTGTTTTCGCAAGGCGATGCTATCAATGTGCAAAATAATGCATATCGGGAGCAGGCCCATTATCGATTTTCAGACCGACCCCGCGCGCTACCGCCACTGGCGCATCGAGCCCGAGGGCGACGTCGCCTATCTGATCATGGATGTCGACCAAGCGGGCGGCCTGTCGGAAGGCTATGAGCTTAAGCTCAATTCCTACGACCTCGGCGTCGACATTGAATTGAACGACGCGGTGCAGCGGCTGCGCTTTGAGCATCCGCAAGTGCGTTGCGTGGTCATCAAGTCGGGCAAGGACAATGTGTTCTGCGCCGGCGCCAATATCCGCATGCTCGGCAAGGCAACGCATGGCCACAAAGTGAATTTCTGCAAGTTCACCAACGAGACGCG